>CAYRNE010000484.1:0-2106 GCA_964425245.1 uncultured Devosia sp. | reverse complement strand
GGGCGGCGCATCGGGACGCTGGCCGGCAACCGCGACAGCCTCAAATGGCGGATGATCCACTGGATCCTCTTCGCACAGCCGGGCCGGCGCGGCATGTACGAGCGAACGGCCCTCGACTCGGGCCTGCCCGTAGTCCGCGCCTTCGGCATGTCTGAGGTCCGGCGGCTCTACGAGGCATGGAGGCTCGGGCGGCAGGTCTGAAGCGGACGGGCGGTGACCGGACGCGCATGGAACAGGGCAGCCGGGCTCCCGCTCCCCTCCCAGCTCATTCCGCCGGCTTGACCAACCCCAGCCTGATTGCCGCATCGGCCGTATCCTTGATGGATTGGCGCGCCGTGATGTAGCGGTGGCCCATCAACCGCTCGCCCTTACGGCCGTCGAAGACCTTCTCGTTGCCGATGTCGTTGATGATCTGCCGGGCCGGGCCGCCGAACATCGCAATCAGCCTGATGATCCAGTCCGGCACGCGCCGCATCGTCACCCGGTAACCCGGGTACAGCTCCCTGACGATCTCGGCGACTTTCGGAAACGGCATGTACTCGGCCGTCGCGAGATAGCGCTCGCCGATCGAGTCAGGATTCTCGAGCGCCGCGACATGCATGTCGGCCACGTCGCGGACGTCGATGATCGAAAAGCCGTTGCTCGGCAGCGCCGGGGTGGTGCCGTCGAGCAGCCCCGTGACCATGCCGATCGAGATCGAGGCGTCCTCATCGAGCGGAGGACCGATGATGGCGCCGGGATGGATGGTCGTCACCTCCATTCCGTTGGCCCGGGCGAACTCCCAGGTCAGCCGCTCGGCCTTCGTCTTGCCGATGCAGTAGGCCCAGGTCCAGCGCATGGTCTCGAACTGGGTGAAATAGGTCTCGTCGTAGACGCGGCGGCCCGTGGCCTGGCCGTGGCCATAGCCGACCGTCGCGATCGACGAGGTCATGATGAAACGTCGGATGCCCGCCGCATGGGCAAAGCGGAGGACCCGCTCGGTGCCCTCCAGAGCCGGCCGGATCACGAGGCTCTGGTCACGCGGTTCGTCGCCGCGAATGACCGTCGCGACGTGCATGACGGCGACCGCGCCGCGCATCACCTCGGCCCAGCCCCTGTCGTCGAGGATGTCCGCCTCGACGAGCTCCAGCCGCGCGATGCTTTCGAGCCCGGCCTGTTCGGCGGCGGCCTTGCGCACCTGCTGGCCCTTCGCCGAGATGGAGCGGACGGTGCCGCGCACGGCATAGCCGGCCTGCAGCAGCCGGACAGTCACCCACTTGCCGACGAAACCCGACGCCCCGGTTACGACGATCAGGCCCTTGTCGCCCATGCTGTCCCTGCCCTGCCCGAATGCAGGACGGAATTAGCCCGAACGACCCGGCGAGTCACCCATGATGTCGTTGTCAGGAAACGAAAAGGGCGGCCACCGGGGCCGCCCTCGAACTTCCTCACGCTTTGTGCGCGATCACGCCACGAGCGCGTCCTCGTCCTCGCGTTCCTCGACGGGACCCGAATCCTGGCCCTTGGCATCCGGATCGCGGTCGACCAGTTCGATCACCGCGACGGGCGCGTTGTCGCCGTAGCGGAAGCCGGCCTTGAGGATGCGGATGTAGCCGCCGTTGCGATCCTTGTAGCGCGGGCCGAGTACGCCGAAGAGCTTCTGCACCTGCGTTTCGTCCTTGATCTGGCTGATCGCCTGTCGCCGCGCATGCAGATCGCCGCGCTTGCCGAGCGTGATCAGCTTCTCGACGATCGGCCGCAGTTCCTTGGCCTTGGGCAGCGTCGTCACGATCTGCTCGTGCTTGATCAGCGAGGCCGACATGTTGGCGAACATGGCCTTGCGATGGGCCGAGGTCCGGTTGAGCTTACGGTTGGCGTTACCGTGGCGCATTCTCGTTACTCCCTACGCGGCGCGTCTCACGACGGGCTGGCCGCGACTTGCGGTCAATAATGGTCTTCGTAGCGCTTGGCCAGTTCGTCGATGTTCTCGGGCGGCCAGTTCGGCACGTCCATGCCCAGATGCAGACCCATCTGCGCCAGCACTTCCTTGATTTCGTTAAGCGACTTGCGCCCGAAGTTCGGGGTGCGGAGCATCTCGGCCTCGGTCTTCTGGATGAGGTCGCCGAT
>CAYRNE010000483.1:0-2112 GCA_964425245.1 uncultured Devosia sp. | reverse complement strand
GTTCGCCGCCGCGAGCTCGCGCAGCGCGAACACCAAGAGCGCACTCGCCCCGCTGGCCCAGAGGAACAGCGCGAGATGCGCGAGGTCCCCCCGCGACGCGATGGTCTTGGTCAGTTCATCCATGGGAACCGTCCCTTTCCCGGAGCCATTACGGTCATGCACATCGAAAACGGGGTTCCTCGTGCGAGCCGGGATCATCATCGTGAACCTTGCCGCGCTGGTGTGGCTTGCCGCCGCGCTGAGCGCGCTGCACCTGCCGCTTGCGGTCGTCCTGGCATTCAGCCTCGCGGCCTCCTTTGCCGTCGCGGCGATCTGCCTGTGGCGCGTCCGGCATGTCGCGAATCACGCGGGCACCGCACCGGACGCCGGGCGCGTCGTCGGGCTGTGGAGCATGCTGCAGGGCATCGCCATTGCGATCGCGGTGTACCTGCTCCTGCGCCTCCAGCAGCCGGAACTCATCCCTCCGGCCGTCGCGCTGATCGTTGGGTTGCATTTCATCCCGCTGGCGCGCGGCCTCCGCGTGTCCCTCTACTACTGGACCGCCGCGGGTCTTATCGCCGTTGCCGCCGGCTCGTTCGTGCTGCCTTTAACGCCTACGCTGACGACAGCCGGGATCGGCGCCGCCGCCGTGCTTTACGGCACCAGCTTCGCGCTGGCATTTGCCTCACAGAGACCTGTGTTAAGTTCGGCTAAACATGCTGATCAATCGGATCTCAATCCCCCACCCCCAGCATCCGCCGCTTCTCCTCGCCGCTGAGGAACTCCGCGCCGCCCACCCGCGACCACAGTGCCGCGCGGTCCTCGGCCAGCGCCTCGACGCTAGGCAGGCAAAATGGAGAAAAGCGGCCCCACGGTGTCGATGAGATACCGCTGGTTCTCGTCCCACTCGCGCCGTGGTCGGAAATAGAACTCCGTACGATCTGCCAGTTCGGCCAGCAGCCAGGTCGGGCCGACATTCCTCGACGGCCAGGACCCCGCCAAGTACCCCGGCCGGAAACCGGCAACCGGTGTGCCATCGGGATTCGTGAACGTGAACATGTAAATGAGGGCGAACACCTCCCCGGGACGAGGCTGGAACGCCGCCACCCTGTCCTGCAGGTTTTGCGCCGCCGCCGCAGTGATCGATATGTTCCTGACCCGCCGCATCAGTTGGGACCCCAATACGGATCTGTGACATAAGTCAGAGGGCAATTCTCGGATGCATCCTGCTCGAATCCGTGCTGCCGTCCAAGCATGTCAATGTAGATGCATTGCCTGATCAGTCGTCCGTCGTCGCCGATTCCTACCTTCTGAAGAATCAGGCGGCCAGCCAAGGCCGTTCTTGTGCGATCGCTTGACCGGCCATCTCCCGCCTCGATCCACTGCCCGCCGATCGGCGTACCGCGCGGCGCACGCGGCTGGTCCGGCCGGTAACGCCGCTGCAGCGCGAATAGGAACGCGTCGAGTTTCAGCTCCAGCGTCGCGAGCTGCACCGGGAGCGACAACGACCGCAAGCCACGCGCGCCATCGCTAGTCCCCCACCCCCACCATCCGCCGCTTCTCCTCGTCCGTGAGGAAATCCGCCGCCCCCACCCGCGCCCACAGCGCCGCGCGGTCCTCGGCCAGCGCCTCGACCTCGTCGAGGTCCGGCACCAGCCGCACGCCGCCAAACGCCGGCGCCAGCCAGAAGCTCAGGTCGTCGGCCACCCGCCGCACCAACGGAATCACCGTCTGCCGCCAGAAGGCGCGGTTCGCTTCCTGGAGGTTCGCATACGTATTGTCGCCGGGAATGCCGAGGAGCATCGGCGGCACGCCGAAGGCGAGTGCGATCTCGCGCGCCGCCATGTGCTTGAGCTCGATGAAATCCATGTCCCTGGGGCTCAGCGACAGGCTCTTCCAGTCGAGCCCGCCTTCGAGCAGCATCGGCCGGCCGGCGTTGGCCGCGCCGGAAAAGCTCGCCGTCAGTTCCGCCTTCAACCGGTCGAACTGGTCGGCCGTCAGGTTTGCCGCGCCGGTATAGACCAGCGCGCCCGAGGGCCGCGCCGCGTTGTCGAGCAGCGCCTTGTTCCAGGCGGAAGCGGCGTTGTGCACGTCGAGCGCTTGCGCCGCCGCTTCCAGCGGCGACAGTCCGTA
>CAYRNE010000482.1:0-2114 GCA_964425245.1 uncultured Devosia sp. | reverse complement strand
AAGCTTGACGCATTGCTGCGGCTCTCCGAGCGCTCGGGGGCAGCGCCAAGGGTTGGTTTGATCGCACGCGAACCGCAGATCCGGTCGCATGCGGTTGACCTATTCCACCGCGGCCGCAATGGGCGCAACGATTTCGACTTCGAGGCCGAGTCCGCGGTTGTCGAAACGGATCGTGGCGCCGATGTGCGCGGCGAGCGACTGAACGAGGCGGATCCCGGAGTGCCGGCGGTCCCCCGGGTCGAGATCGACCGGCAGGCCTACCCCGTCATCGGCGATCGAGATGACGATGCCGCGGGGATCGCGCTGGGTAGAGACTTCGATGCACCCCGGAATACCCGCAGGGTGCGCATATTTCACCGCGTTAACGAGCAGTTCGACGATCATCAGGCCGATGTACGCCGCCTTCCCGCCGGGCACCCGGCAGCCGAGTTCGCAGCCGAAATGGAGCGTCACAGCCTCCGGCCGCGCGAGCGACGACACGGTTTCCGACGCGACCTGCTGCAGGTAGACCCCAACGTCGACCCATCCGTCGAGCCGCGTGGCCGACAAGGCTCGATGGAGGCGGCCGACCGCTTCGATTCGGAGGACCAGTTCGCCCAGCATGGCGCGCACCTGCGCCGGCGGGAGATCGGCATGATCGTCGGTCAGCCCCGCCGCCTCCTTGCGGGTCAGGGCCGCGATCAGGCCGAGGTGATTTGCGATACGGTGATTGGCCTCCGCGATCAGGTCGCCAGCTTTGGGCTGGGACGTGTCGACTGTGCGGTCTAGCAGCATAGTAGGACTCCTTCTCACCCAGCCGTATCACGTCCTGGGCGCAGGAGATACGGAAATATGTGTAAATTCAATGAGTTATGTACTAACTTGACTAACCATGGGGAACAAGGATCAAGGGTGTTGCATTAATCTTATGAGTAAGAGACGCATCTTGCAGCCAGTGAGCAAGAGACGTATGCGTTAGGTATTGGACGGTGGTTCATGATGGCTGCGAGCGAGCAAAAGCGGGCAGAGCGACTGCAGGTCATGCTTACCCAGGACGAACTCAGGGCCCTGGACGACTGGCGTTTCGGCGCACGGATGCCGAGCCGCGCCGCCGCCATTCGAGAACTGCTGAAGCGCGGCCTTGCCGCCGAGGGCTTCGAGACGGCCGCCGACGGCGCCCAGTCGGGGGACTACGGCGTCGTCAATCTCGGTGCCGAGGGCGGGCGGAAATAGCCCGGACCCGGCGTAGCCGTGGGGCTCCTGCTACCATCAAACTTTCCTAAACCGGCTGCCCGCTAAGATTCTCCGCGCAACAGGCGTGGGGATGTCGATGACCGGAGCGGGAACTGATCAGGGCGCGGCGAGGGGCGATGTGCGCTTCATCGGCGATGTGCCGGGGGTGTTCGTTTTTCTCGATCGCACCGACAGCGAGGCTGAGGCGCAGACCTTTCCGTTCAGCGCCCGCAGCGTCGCCACCCGGCGCGCCGTGGTAACGACCGGCGTTGCCGCCGAGCGCGGCGAACGCGTCGCGCTCCGCTTCGAGACGATCGGCATCCGGCGCGGCGTCGTCGAGAAGAGGCTCAAGGAGGGGTTCATTGTCGCCTTCACGGCGGAGGATGGCGCCGGCGAAGCGGTGGATGCCCGAATCGACTGGTTGCGAAAAAAGACACGTGGACGCGCTGCCGAGCGGCGCCAGCACAAGCGCGTCGTCCCGCGCAACGCCGGGGCGCTGCTCATTCTGGGGGCGGATGCCGTGCAGGACTGCAGCGTCAAGGACATGTCGGCTTCGGGCGCGGCGGTTCTCGCGGCGGCGCAGCCGGCCGTGGGCAGCCTGCTGGCGATCGGGGCGGTCCCCGCGCGCGTGGTCCGTCATTTCGACGGCGGCTTTGCGGTGGCGTTCCTCGAGTTGCAGAACCTCGCGGACCTCGAGGGCCTGTTGACGCTGCGCACGCGGCGGCACAAGTCCCTCGCGGCGCGGAAGCTCGGTTTCGCTGCCTGAGGATGCAAGTCTCGTGACCGGAAAGGGCCCCGTCGCCGGGGCCCTTTGTCGTCGTGTCCGGCGGCCGATCAGGCCGAGTAGTACATCTCGTATTCGACCGGATGCGGCGTATGCTCGAACTTGATGACCTCGGTCA
>CAYRNE010000481.1:0-2115 GCA_964425245.1 uncultured Devosia sp. | reverse complement strand
GCGACTCGTCCCCGCAACGCCCGCTCAGCGCGATCTCTTCACAGCCTCTCAGAGGCTGTGCAGAAATCGACTGCCTGTCGGACCGAGTTCGGATGATGGGGGCGAGCCGAACTCGGAGGGATTGAGGTTGGAGAAGACGCTTTTCGAGCTGCCAGACGCAGCAGAGACGCCTCCTCGCGAGAAGAGCGAGGGACCGCCGCCTGCCCCTCGGCTCCGCACTGTAGATCGGCGCCAGATGCGGTTGCTGCCGATAAGCCTTGACGCGTTGCTCCCCGAGGATCATCAGGCTCGCGCCGTGTGGGCGTACGTCGAGCAACTGGAGCTCGCGGGCCTCTACAGGCCGATCGCTTCGGTGGAGGGCCGGGCTGGGCGGCCGGCGACCGATCCGAAGATCCTGCTCACGCTGTGGCTGTACGCGACCGTCGACGGTATCGGAAGCGCGCGTGCGCTGGAGCGGCTCTGCGGCGAGCACGCCGCCTACCGCTGGATCTGCGGCGGCGTCAACGTCGTGCACAGCACGCTGTCGGCGTTTCGCACGGGCCAGGCGGAGGTGCTCGATCAGCTGCTGTCGCAGAGCGTGGCGCTGCTGCGCCACAAGGGCCTGATCGACCTGCGGCGGATCGCGCAGGACGGCATGAGGGTCCGGGCCCACGCCGGCGCCGCGTCGTTCCGCCGCGAGAAATCCCTGAAGAAGTGCCTCCACGAGGCGAAGAACCGAGTCGAGAGGCTGCGGCGCGAGATCGACGAGGACCCTGGAGCGACCACGAAGCGAGAGCAGGCCGCACGAGAGCGCGCTGCGCGGTTGCGGGCGGAGCGCGTGGCGGAAGCGCTGCGGCAGCTCCCGGAGATCCAAGCGAACAAGCCGAAGGCGAAGCGCGACGACGTTCGCGTCTCGACAACCGATCCTGACGCGCGCGTCATGAAGATGCCGGACGGCGGCTTCCGACCCGCCTTCAACGTGCAGTTCGCGGCCGACACGGGTTCGCAGGCGATCGTAGGCGTCGACGTCACGAACAAGGGCAGCGATCTCGGCGAGATGCCGCCCATGGTTCAACAGATCAGGGACCGCCATGGAGTCTCGCCCGAGGAGGTGCTCGTCGACGGCGGCTTCGTGCGTCTCGCCGACATAGAGGCGGTCGCCGCCGCCCCGCATGGCTCCAAGGTCTACGCGCCGGTGCCCCATCACAAGAAGTCGAAGGTCTCGCCGCACGAGCCGCGGCCGAAGGACGGACCGGCGGTCGCCGAATGGCGCACACGAATGGCAACCGACGAAGCGAAGGAGATCTACAAGGAGCGCGGCGCAACAGTCGAGTGCGTCAACGCGATCGCGAGGAACCGCGGCTTGACCCGCTTCCTGACGCGAGGCCTGAAGGCCGCCAAGGCGGTCGCGCTGATCTACGCGCTCGCCCACAACCTCATCCGCACGATCGCCCTGGCGGCATAGGAGGGAGACCAAAGCCGAAGCAGGGGCCGCAGCGCGGCCCCTGAGCCTCTGCAGGACGCTCTGTTGCTTGTCTCGGATCGGCTTCGCCGATCCCGCCGACGGCGCCGCGCGAGCGCCTCGCGCTCGCGCTGAGAGGCCTGACCACCCCTGCTCCCGGTCGAAAAGCGATTCCCGCACAGCCTCTCAGCACGAGCGAGCGCCTCTGCCGGAGCCGGGGGTCTCCGGCTCGCCCTGCGGACCGCTCTCCGGCTCGGCGAACGGGCGCATCGTCACCTGCGTCTCGTGCTCCGCGAACGGCTCCCCCGAGGGCGTGCGCCCGTCGCGGTAGCCGAGGTCCCAGACCTCGGAGGCCGACTCGGGCGGCGCCTCGGCGAAGCGCGCGAGCGCCTCGGCGCGCGAGCGGTACCAGCGCTCGTACTCGGCGGCGAGCTCGGGGCAGCCGGCGAGCGGGCGGATCTCGGGAGCGAACGAGGCCGCGTAGCTGCGCGGGATCGGAGCTATGCGCGCGATCGGCTCGCCCGCCGCGAAGCGCACCGCCAGGCCCGGGCGCGTCAGCTTCCACGACATCGAGAACGGGTACGGCGACCAGTCGGTCTCGACGATGCCTTCGAGCGCGGCGGCTCCATCCTTCGGGTCGTTGACCGGGCCGCGCACGTGGAGGTTGACGCCCG
>CAYRNE010000480.1:0-2118 GCA_964425245.1 uncultured Devosia sp. | reverse complement strand
AGTTTATGTAAACAAGGCGCTTGCCTTTATCTAACCAACCCTCTGGGGGACTGTCCCCCATGGGCATTCCTCCGTCTGTAACCCTTCGGAGGAACCCCTGATGAACTTCATCCCCATTCGTGAACCCCTGACGCTAGATCGTCATCGTTGCCGCTGCTTGCAGTTGGCAAATGCCCCTCCTCGCTACTGTTCTCTTGAATTTGTGGCGTACCTGGCACTCGATCATGAGCAGCCAAATTCCAGAGGATCACCTCTGCCTCAACCATGTGAGCCTGGCGTATGCCGAGCTTGCACCATGCCCCTCCCCGTCTCTGTCGCCAACGGCGAAAACAGAGACGGGGTAGCAAACCCCGCCGAAAGCCTTGTGCCTCAATGGCTCAAGGCTTTCGCCCCGCGCACGAATGTGCGCGAACACCGCCGCGCAAGGCGGCGAGCGCTACGCGCTAACTTTCCAAGAAAAGCGACTTCACCAGCCGGAGCTGCTGGCAGTTTGTTCCAACGGAACAGACCAGCCAGTGGCGAGAGCAGCCCGCTCCATAGCAGTGTTGATCGTATGTAAATGACCGTGGGTGTTCGGTTTATCCACCCTTTGCCAGGGCAAGAACCCTGATTTGGCCTCAGCACGCGAAGCTGATTAAAAAAATCGCGTTTATCACTTACCAATGATTTTCGGGCAGGCCAGAACCAGAACAAGAAGGAATAGCACTATGCGCTCAGAACGATCCAATCCGGATGCCAGAAACTATGGCCTTAAGAGCCGTGATATGACGCGGGCGGGTCTCAACGCGCTCAAAGAGGGGATGAGAAGCTTTGCTTCAATTGCAACGATCCATGACCGTTGGAGCGTTTTTTCATCCTGGATCAAGACAGAACAGGGCATAAAGGACATGCGGGACATCGAGAAGGCCCATCTGGTGGCCTACGCGACCCATCTGAACGATAGGTTTGAGCGTGGCGAGATTTCTCCTTCTACGGCCCAAAACTACCTGTCGGCAGTAAACCGGGTGATGGAGATTGCTCGTGGCGACCGACAGGTCAGAGTAGCGCCTGTCGCTGAGGGCGGGCTTCCCAAGCGTTCAGGGATCGCATCGAGCGACCGGAGCGTTTCGGAAGCGGCCCACCAGACAGTTATAGGGGCTGTCTCAGAACGGCTGGGAGCGCTGCTGGAGGTGCAGCGCAACTTTGGCCTGCGATTCGAGGAGTCGGCCAAGCTTGATGCGACTCGGGCGCTGAAACAGGCAGAGAAAGAAGGGGTTGTTGCCATCAAGGACGGAACCAAAGGTGGTCGCCAGCGTATGGTGCCGATTACCTCTAATTCTCAGATAACCGCTCTTCAGAGAGCTGCGGCCATCCAGGATGGCCGCAGTATGATCCCAGGCAACCAGACATACAGAGAGTTTCGACAAGAGGCATATCGGGAGATTGGGCGTCACCCCGTGAATTTCCATGGTGAACGTCACCACTATGCCCAGGAGCGCTACAGGGTCCTTATGGGGGCCGATAGCCCTATCCGCGCTGGTGTGGCCCACGGTCGGGCTCATCATGAATACCTGTCCAAGGAACTGGGGATCTCGGTCGCCCAGGCCAAGACACTGGATCAGGAGATTCGTGCTGAGATAGCGCGGGAGCTGGGACACGGTCGTATTGACGTAACAAACTCATATTTGGGGTAAGCGATGGAAAAATGGGTAAGAGAGCGAGCACATGTGTATGTTCGCCATGGTGGCAAGACAGCCAGACGGGCGATGGTGAAACGGCTGATTGCTGCACTGTCAGATATTGCGGCCCATGAGCAAGGCGTAAGCCAGCCTAATCAGGTGGGTAGAGCACATATCCACCGGTACTATGCGCGGCAGAGCCATCTGAGCAGTACAACCCTACGGGATCATTTCTATGCCTTCAGACTTCTATGGGAGCTGTTAGGCAGACCAGGCGAACCTCCCAGGCCCAAGTAGACAAAAAACCTCTTTGCGCCCAAAAAGGGAAAAAGTAGCTTCGTGCCTCACGGCCATTGTCCGATAACCTATCTTCAATTTCCGGAACCGCCGGAAATAGAGAGGTAGCTGGCCTCCTCAAACAAACAGCAAGTTTAACCATCATCCCAGTACAGGGGTATCC
>CAYRNE010000479.1:0-2127 GCA_964425245.1 uncultured Devosia sp. | reverse complement strand
ATCGTGCGTCCGTGAGGACGCTTTGTCAGCAAGGTGCAAGTCCTTGTCATGTGAAGTCACTGCACATGTAGCCAAAGGCAACTGCGTCGTCGCGAGGCGGGGTGGGGAGCAGCCGGCGGCGAATGGGCAGCCCGTAGGAGAACGAACCCGATTCGGCGGTGTGTCTTGGCGAGCTCGCGATTGCATGGCGAAGCCTGGACCGGAAGGTCTGACCGGTCGCGCTGAGGTGACTGTGAAAGCGACGACTGGAGGGCATGGCGTGGTTGGGGACGGGATGTCCGGACGGCAAAGCGGAGTAAGCGGAGAGACCTGGCGGTCGTGTGCGAGATCGCCAGGAGTCAGAGCCCTCATAGTACCGCTGCGGCTGCGGTCGCGAGAGGTCCGGTTAGCAAAGCCGGATCGAGGGAAGGTGGGCAGGAAGGTGGACGCGTGATGAGCACGCAGAGGCAAGAGAGCATCACCAGTGCCGATCCGGCTAAACGTGGTGCAGAAACCCTGGAGGCAGAAGGCCTCCCAGTGTGGTCGTGGGTGGAAGCCTCGGTGTGGACGGAGCGCATGGTGTCGGCGCTGGTCAACGGCGTCAAAGGAGGACGTTGGTACAGTCTGATCGATAAGGTGTACGCGCCGGCGACCCTCGCCGCGGCCTGGACCCGTGTCCGGGCCAATCGGGGCGCGGCCGGCGTGGATGGTGTGAGCATCGAGCGGTTCGAGGCACGGGCCGAGATCTATCTGGCCGAGCTGTCGACCGAGCTGCGGGAGGGGACTTACCGTCCGCAGCCGGTCAGGCGAGTGGAAATCCCCAAGGACGATGGCCGGACCCGGCCGCTGGGCATCCCGGCGGTCAAGGACCGGGTCGCCCAGATGGCGGTGAAACTCGTCATCGAACCGATCTTCGAGGCCACGTTCCGTCCGGAGAGCTACGGCTTTCGGCCGGGGCGCGGCTGCCGTGACGCGCTGCGCGAAGTAGATCGTCTGCTCAAGGAAGGCTTCACCTTCGTGGTCGATGCCGACCTGCAGAGCTACTTCGACACGATCCCGCACGAGCCACTGATGAAACGGGTAGAGGAACGGATCAGCGATGGTCGCCTTCTCGCCTTGCTCCATAGCTGGCTCAAGCAGGACATCATGGCGGGGCTGGAGCGATGGACGCCAACCGGGGGCACGCCGCAAGGTGCGGTGATCAGCCCGCTGCTGGCCAACATCTACCTGGCTCCGCTGGATGCGCAGATGGCAGCCGACGGCTATCGCATGGTGCGCTATGCGGACGACTTCGTGGTTCTATGCCGGAGCCAGGAAGAGGCCGAGGCCGCGCTTGCGCTCATCCAGGAATGGGTGGCGCAGAACGGCCTTCGCCTGCATCCGGACAAGACCCACGTCGTTGACTGCTGGCGAGCGGGCCAAGGTTTCGAGTTCCTTGGCTACCGCTTCGCCCGCGGCAGACGCTATGTTCGCAAGAAGAGCCTCACCCGTCTCAAAGGCAAGATCCGGGAGAAGACGCGACGGACGCGCGGGCAAAGCCTGGCGCGGATCATCGACGATCTGAACCCGATGCTGCGCGGCTGGTTCGGCTACTTCAAGCACGCCAGTCCGAACACCTTCCGGAAGCTGGATAAGCTCGTGCGCCGCCGGTTACGTGCCATCCTGCGCAAGCAGGAAAAGCGGCCCGGCCTCGGGCTCGCCCGGGCTGATCACTTACGCTGGCCTAACGCCTACTTCGCGAATGCCGGGCTGTTCGCCCTACACACGGCTTGGCAATGCGCGAGACATCCCCGATGAGGAAACCACCGACTGGAGAGCCGTATGCGGGAAAACCGCACGTGCGGTTCGGAGGGCGGGGAGGCGAAAGCCTTCCCGACCCCTATCAGAGCTTCCTGCCTGTGGCCCTGCATCGCGTCGTCGGTTTCGCCTCCTCGTACTTCCGGCGGAGGAAGGGGACCTCTTCCAAAGGTTTCTCAGCAATCAGACGCCGCAAAACAGAACAAGCTGCTCTTGACGCATCCGACCCGAACCGGGAGTGGTTACGCTCGGATGCAACCTGTTGCTTCAGCAAGGCCGGGTGACGATGACCTTCGAGCAAGCGGCGATCGTGCTTCTTCTGGTCTGCATGCTGGGGCTCTTCGCCTGGGG
>CAYRNE010000478.1:0-2132 GCA_964425245.1 uncultured Devosia sp. | reverse complement strand
GGACAGGCCATCAGCAAAATCAGCTAAAGCCAGATGCTTGCCTTTTTCTCTGCCGGGGCCGAGTTCGTCGACATATACGAGCGCTTCCTCAACGACGAGGGCAAATATTCGAGCTTCGGACCCGATCTCAACGGCAACCGCGTCAGGATGCGCAAGGACGACGGCATCCACTTTTCGGCCGCCGGCGCAGACAAGGTCGCGTTCCACATCAACCAGACGCTGAAGCTCTACTATCGGGGCGGCGGCGGCGTCGGGATTGAGGTCGCCGATCCGCTGCTCGGCACCGATGCGCAACTCATGGTGCGGCCGCCTCTCCAGGGTCTGGGCCAGATCAGGCTGCTCGAAGTCGCCGGCGCGGTGATCTCGCTCACGCACTCGCCGCGCCGCGCCATGGACCTCGTCACCGCCGAGACGGCCGAGGTCACCCCGGCGGGCTTCGATATGAACCTGCTCATCGAAGCCCCGGTCGGGCGCGTCGATGCTTTCGGCGTCGGCAGATTGCCGGCCTCGGCGGTCGAAAATCCCGGCGGGCGATAATGGCTGCAAAGTCCGCCGGCAAGGCCGCGAAAGTCCCGAAGAAGGCGCCGCCTGCCAAACCCAGGCTGCTGGCCGGCGGCAATCCGCAGATTCCCAAAGGCTACGGGGACGAGCCGGTGCAGGCCTATATCGCAGCCATGCCGGGCTGGAAGCAGGATCTCGGCCGGCGTCTCGACAGGCTGATCGAGCGGGCCGTCCCGGGCGTAAGGAAGGCAGTCAAGTGGAACTCGCCGTTCTATGGCATCGAGGACGACCTCTGGTTCCTCAGTTTCCACGTCTTCGAGAAATACGTGAAAGTGACATTCCTGCGCGGCACCGCGCTCGAGCCGCAGCCGCCCGGCAGGTCGAAGCACGAGCACGTGCGCTACTACGACATCCGCGAAGGCGAGTTCGACGAGGCGCAGTTCACGGACTGGGTGAAGCAGGCGAGCAAGCTGCCCGGCGAGAAGATGTGAACCGAGCCCGACCGTCATTGCCGGCGGCCATCCGGTCGCCGGGCGACGGCAGCGCGTGCCATCCTGCTACCGCGGCAGGTCCGTCGCGCCCATGAGGTGCAGGTCGACCGCGCGGGCACATTGCCGGCCCTCGCGGATGGCCCAGACGACCAGCGACTGGCCGCGCCGCATGTCGCCGCAGGAGAAGACCTTTTCCCGGCTCGACTTGTAGGCGAGCGTATCGGCTTTGACGTTGCCGCGCGGGTCGAGCTCGACGCCCGAATCCTTGACCATCCCGTCCTGCACGGGGCCGAGAAAGCCCATGGCGAGGAGCACGAGGTCGGCCTTGAGCACGAACTCGGTGCCGGGGATCGGCTGGAACTTCTGGTCGGCGCGGGCGCAGACGAGCTGTGTCACCCTGCCGTTCTCGCCCTCGAAGCGGACGGTCGCCACGGCGAAGTCGCGCGCCACGCCTTCTTCCTGGCTGGAGGAGGTGCGCATCTTCATCGGCCAGTTGGGCCAGGTGAGGAGCTTGTTCTCCTTCTCGGGCGGAGCGGGCATGATCTCGATCTGGGTGACGGAGAGCGCACCCTGCCGGTTGGATGTGCCGATGCAGTCCGACCCCGTATCGCCGCCGCCGATGACGACTACATGCTTGCCTTCGGCGAGAATGGGCTTGGCGTTGCGCAGGTCCTCGCCCGACACGCGTCGGTTCTGCTGGGGCAGGAAGTCCATCGCAAAATGAATGCCGTCGAGGTCGCGGCCTTCGATGTTGAGGTCGCGCGGCTTCTCGGCGCCTCCTGCCAGCACCACCGCGTCGTGCTTTTCGACCAGTTCGCCGAAGGCGACGTCGTAGCCGACATGGACGCCGGCATGGATCACGACGCCCTCGGCTTCCATCTGCTCGACGCGGCGGTCGATGTGGTACTTTTCCATCTTGAAGTCGGGGATGCCGTAGCGGAGCAGCCCGCCGATCTTCTGGTTCTTCTCGTAAAGATGCACTTCATGTCCGGCGCGGGCGAGCTGCTGCGCGCAGGCCATGCCGGAGGGGCCCGAGCCGACTACGGCTACGGTCTTGCCGGTCTTGTCGGGGTTGACCCGCGGCTTGATCCAGCCCTGTTCCCATCCCTTGTCGACGATCGCGCATTCGATCGTCTTGAT
>CAYRNE010000477.1:0-2137 GCA_964425245.1 uncultured Devosia sp. | reverse complement strand
ACGTGTTGCACGCGCTCGGGCGAGAAATAGCCTTTCCCGGCAAGCCAGGCGACGCCGCCATATCCGCCGGTCTCCTCGTCCGCGGTGCCGGAAATCTCGATCGCGCCCGCGTAACCTGGGACGGCGGCCACGAACGCCTCGGCGGCAAGGATCGAGGCGGCGAGGCCGCCCTTCATGTCGCACGAGCCGCGGCCGAAAACCTTGCCGTCGCGGACTTCGCCGCCGAAGGGGTCGGTGGTCCAGCCGCTGCCGACCTCGACGACATCGTGGTGCGAATTGAAATGGATCGTATCGCCCGGGGTGGCGCCCTCGCGCCGGGCGACGACATTCCAGCGCGGGTGTCTGTCGCTGTCGCCGGGTGCGCCCTCCGCCCGTAGCAACTCGACCGCGTAGCCCGATTTCTCCAGCCGCCGCGCGAGATAATCACAGATGTCGCGGTAGCAATCGCCCGGCGGATTGACCGTCGGGATGCGGATCAGATCCTGGGTCAGGGCGACGAGATCATCGCGCCGCGCGTCGATTTCGGCGGCAAGCCTTTCCCGCAGCGCGGCGCCAGTCGTGAGCGTGGTCATGCGCGGCAGACTGGTCCGGCCGTTTGGGACCTGTCAACGGCGAGCGGCGCGCTTACCGTTCGTACGTGCCGACGAGTTCGGCCACCGCGATCGCGGCGGACTTCGCCATGCGCCAGACCTCGGCAACCGTGGCATCGGGCGGCGGCCCGAAATCGTTGCGGTCGAGCGCCACGAGCTTGAAATGATAATGGTGCGGGCCGTGGCCGGGAGGCGGCATCGGGCCGCCATAGCCGGGGCGCCCGAAATCGTTCCTGGCCGTCGACTTCGACTCGCGATTGCCCTCGCCCTCGGTGAGATGGCCCCTGTCGGCAGGAATGTTCCAGAGGGCCCAGTGGCCGAACGTGCCGCTCGGCGCGTCGGGATCGTCGCAGACCAGAACGAAACTCTTCGTGCCGGGCGGCGCGTCGCTCCACGCGAGCGGCGGAGATACGTCCTCGCCCTCACCGGTGTATTTGACGGGGATCGGAGCGCCGTCCTCGAAGGCAGAGCTCGTGAGCGTGAAGGCCATCGCGTCAGGCGTGATGCTCGGCGACGGCCTGCACCACCTCGCCCGACAGATCGCGGTTCGAGAACGAGGCGATGTCGCCCAGCGACAGGATGCCGACCATGCGCTTGTTCTCGTCGATCACGGGCAGCCGGCGCACGCGATACGTTTCCATGAGCTCCGCCGCATCCTCCACATCCTCGTCGGTGCGACAGTAGAGGATAGGGCTGTTCATGACATCCCGCGCGGTCATCGACTCGATGTCCCGCCCGCCGGCGAGACCCTTGATGGCGATGTCGCGGTCGGTGACCATGCCCACCAGCCGGTCGTTCTCGCCGATGGGAACCGAACCGATGTCCTCATCGCGCATCATACGCGCGATCTCGGTGAGCCGCGTCTCGGGTCCGACCCACGTGACGCCTGCGTGCATTGCATCCTTGACCTTCATGGGAACCTCCCCGGCAACTGCGGCAAGATTGCCGCAAATCGGACGATGGGAAAGGACTTTCGTCCCATCCCATCGCCGTTCGCAATCGACGTTCTCTGTTTCCAGGGAATTTCGATTACAGGGGGCCAACGCCTCGTATCTTGGCTGGTTCCCTTGTCCTGACTGGAATCGTTCCGCCCCGCCGCACGCCGTGGCGCGAGGTCACTGGTCCTGGCCCGCCAGCGCCTCGATCGTCCGGATCAAACCCGAGTGATCGGCGTCGCCGTCCCCGCGGGCGACGGCGGCGTTCATGAGCTGCTGGGTCGAGGCCGTGTTGGGCAGGGCAAGCTCGAGCGCCTTGGCCGCATCGACGGCGAGCGTCAGGTCCTTGCGGTGGAGCCGGATCCGGAAGCCGGGATCGAAGGTCCGCTTTATCATGCGCTCGCCATGCACTTCGAGGATACGGGAACTGGCGAAGCCGCCCATCAGCGCCTCGCGCACCTTTGCCGGATCGGCGCCCGCCTTTGCCGCGAACGTGAGCGCTTCGCTCACCGCTTCGATGGTGAGCCCGACGATGATCTGGTTCGCGACCTTGGCCGTCTGGCCGTCGCCGACCCCGCCGACCAGGGTGATGGTCTTGCCCATCTTCTCGAA
>CAYRNE010000476.1:0-2142 GCA_964425245.1 uncultured Devosia sp. | reverse complement strand
GGCCGTGCCGGGACGGCCTATCGGCATAGGGGGCGGAGCGCGGTGGCTCCGGCCCCCTGCCACACCACCGGACATGCGGGTCCGCATCCGGCGGTTCAGAGAGTTGAGGTGCTAGACAGGCGAGGAAGTCCCAGTCGGTCGAAGAAAGCTGTGTTCAGGACTTGGTCAATCGCGCCGCGTGAGGTCTCCCAGTAGCGGCGCGTTCCACGTGCGACCCGGCCGGCGGTACGGAGGGATGCGCCGAGGCGGCGCAGCTCCGCGAACGTTCTCCGCCCGTTTTTCCATCGGCTGAGCATCAACGCCCGCATGCGGCGGCGTATCCACTCGTCGAGGTGCCGGAAGAGTCTGACCGTGCAGGCGATGCCGAAGTAGGCCTTCCACCCTCGCAGGTAGACCGCAAGGTCTTCAATGACCCTTGCGACTGCACGCCCCGAGTTCCGGGTCGTCAGATCTCGCACGCGCTCCTTCATCCTTTCCAGGCTCTTTCCTGCGATCTGGATGGGCGCTCGTGAGCCTCGGCCGATGGTGAAGCCGAGGAACTTGCGCTCCCAGCAGGGGGCGACCGCGCTCTTCGTTTCATTGACTTTGAGTCGGAGTTCCGCGAAGAGCCTGCGCAGCAGGTCCATCACGTCATGGCCCGCTCTCTCCGATCCCACGTAGACGTTCAGGTCGTCGGCGTAGCGGACGAATCGGTGACCGCGTCTCTCCAGCTTTTTGTCAACTTCGTCGAGCAGCACGTTCGCGAGCAGCGGGGAGAGAGGTCCGCCCTGCGGCGTCCCTTCGTCCCTCTCGACCACCACTCCTTCGGCCATCATGCCGGCCTCCAGAAACCGCCTGATGATCGCCAGCATCCGCTTGTCCGCGATTCTCTTCGCGAGCCTCCCCATCAGCACGTCGTGGTTCACTCGGTCGAAGAACTTCTCGAGGTCCACGTCTACCACCCACGTCCTCCCACCCTGCGCGTGTCGCTGCGCCGTGCGAACTGCGCCGTGCGCGCTGCGCTTAGGTCGGAATCCGTAGCTGCTTTCAGAGAAGGTCGGGTCGAACCGCTTCTGGAGCACTTGCAGGATGCACTGTTGGACGAAGCGGTCGATGACGGTCGGGATGCCGAGCGTCCGGGTTCCTCCCCCGGGCTTCGGGATCTCGACCTTCCTCACCGCCTGTGGCTCATAGGACCCATCAAGCAGGCGTGCCCTGAGTTCGAGGCCGCTTCCGACGAGATAGCCCAAGAGCTCGTCCACCTTCATCCCATCGATGCCGGGGCTCCCCTTGTTCTTCCTCACGCGCTCCAGCGCTGCGAGCACGTTCTGTCTGCCGACGACCTCCTCCATCAAGGCGTCGGTTCCTGAGCGCTCGTCTCCGCTCGCCGCCGTCCGAGCTTCACCGCTGCCCGTGGGGCTCGGAGCTTCACTCCTCCCCCCTCGCGCGAGCCCCGTCTCATCGACGGGCTTCTGGTGCCTGGCTCCTTCGAGGCTCACGGTCGTTTCGCCCTCCTCTCTGTTCGGTCCTTCGCGTCGCGGCAGGGACGTCTCTTACGGGGTCGGCTCCCCTGCGTTTGGCGCGCCGCTACTACGACCTATGCTGACTTCTCGCTCCGCCGCTTCCGGCGTCGCCCTTTCAGGCGCAAGGCGAGATCTCCCCGGGTAAGAGTCACGAGTTTCGCTACACGACTGCCGGATATACGCAGCTTCGCCTTGCCCACGAGAGCTTCGCGGTCGATGGGCCGCTCGCCCTGCTCTGCCACGCCTCACATCCGATTTCTGTTCGTCAGCCCGCAGCTTCGCTACCCGCTTCCTTCAGCCACGACCTCGCGGTCGCCACCTTGCGGTTCGCTCGGGGTCCCTGTGGGCAGGTTCCCCAGAGGACTTCCACCTCCTACTCGTGCCCATGCCGGGCACACCACCCCCGCGGGCCAGCCGCCGTGCCGTGACGACGGTCGGTGGCCGCGCGCCCCTCTCATCCCGCTTGAGTCCCGTCGAACGAGAGGAGCTCCGATCGTGTGCCGCGGGACGAGAGGGGCTGACAACGTTTCGTGCCTTGGACCAGCCGGCCCCCGACGGACGAAAGCCTCTCCGGTGTTGCCAGACGCCTCTTCATGGCAGCCGACCCTCAATGGGGACAGTGGGTCAGGGCCTCTGGCCC
>CAYRNE010000475.1:0-2158 GCA_964425245.1 uncultured Devosia sp. | reverse complement strand
CACATCAAACGCGCCGTCGCTTTGCCGCGACCAATGCCGCGCCGTCCACAAGACGCGCCAAAGGTCATCACTGACCGCAATAAAAGGCGTCGGGGCCCGGTCCACCGAGGCATTGGACAGCCGACTCAGTTCACTATCCGGGTCGTAGTCGCTGAGGATGCTGTTGAGCTCATCGATGCGAGCGTACGCCGCGGCGGCGGCGGTGTCGGCCGTATCGGCGTCCGGCGCGTACAGGACGATTCGAAAAGCCGTGCCCATCTTCGGCTGCACGTATTCGAAGCGCTCCAGCGATTGCGCCGTGGCGCACCCGCCTCCATTCAGAGCGCAGAGGCACAGAGCGAGAATCCAGTTCAACCCATAGGGTCGCGGTCGATCGGGTGCAATCACGCTTATTCCTTCGGCAATACCCCTATCGTCGCGACAATCCGCGGGAATTCGGCGCGGCCTTCCCTGCGGCCCCGCACATGTGCGTCGCGGCGATCGAGACGGTATGGTTTTCGATCCGGTATCATAACCTGTGCATTGAAGTTCCCCCGAAAGGATCCTTATCCGTGAACCGCGATAAAACTGCTCGTTCAGCGCATTGTCCTTCCCGCCGTTTCCTGGCGGCATCCATCTGCACGGTCGGCGGTGCGTGGGCGACGATGCTGATCGCCGCCGCCTGCACCGCGCAGCCCGCCGTGGAGGCGACACCGCAATCCGCCGCCGAAATGAAGCCTTACGCATTCGCCGTACCGGGCACGGATGCAAAGATGGAGATGGTGCCGATCCCCGGCGGGACGTTTCTCATGGGCAGTCCCGACACGGAGGCGAAGCGCGGGAAGGATGAGGGCCCGCAGGTCGAAGTGCAGATCGAGCCGTTCTGGATGGGCAAGTACGAAGTCACCTGGGACCAGTACGACGCGTTCGCCGATCTCTACCACGAGCTGAAGGAACGCGAAACGCCGCCCGAGATTCCCGCCGATCGGCAGGCGGATGCGATCAGCTTCCCCACGCCGCTGTTCCCGCAGGAGGCGGTGCCGATCGTCACGCGCATGGGCCGCGAGGGCGGCTACCCCGCCGCATCCATGACGCAACTGGCGGCCAAGCAATACACCAAGTGGCTGAGCAAAAAGACCGGCCACTTCTATCGCCTCGCCACCGAAGCCGAGTGGGAATATGCCTGCCGCGCGGGTACCACCACCGCTTATCACTTCGGCGACAATCCCGATGATCTCGACGACTACGCCTGGTACTTCGACAACTCCGAGCTCGACAACTTTGAGGGCGCCTACCGCAAGGTCGGTCTCAAGAAGCCCAACGCGTGGGGCCTGTACGACATGCATGGCAACGTCGCCGAGTGGGTCCTCGATCAGTACGATCCGGAACACTACGCGTCGCTGGGCAAGGGGCCGGTCACCTGGCAGCAGGCGCTGAAATGGCCGGTCGAGGAGTTCCCGCGCTCGGTGCGCGGCGGCGGGTGGGACAGCGAGGCCGAGGACCTTCGCAGCGCCGCCCGCCAGGGATCGGAATTCAATTGGTCGCTGCGCGACCCGCAACTGCCCAAGAGCCTCTGGTGGCATACCGAATCGTTCTGGGTGGGCTTCCGCATCGTGCGCCCGCTGCATGAGCCGAGCGAAGAGGAAAAGCTGAAGTACTGGGAGCCGGATATCCAGCGCATGAACGACGTGCTCAAGCAGCAGGCCGACCGGCAGGTGCGTGCGCTGGTGGAGCATCTGAATGAAGACGGGGCGAAGTCGGACGAGTAAAACGGGATTGCGCTTGCCGCGATCGCGGAGATCATAAAGCGCGCCGCCGGCGGCGAGCGACGTGGTCCGTGATTTGGAACGCAGTTCGGCGGAATGATGCGATCGGCGCATCAGGCCAGATGCAGCAGATAGCGGAGTTCGTGGATGGTGGTCATGGCACCAAGCATGTGC
This sequence comes from uncultured Devosia sp., assembly GCA_964425245.1. Classification (GTDB taxonomy): domain Bacteria; phylum Pseudomonadota; class Alphaproteobacteria; order Rhizobiales; family Devosiaceae; genus Devosia_A. The sequence goes on along the minus strand of CAYRNE010000475.1, from coordinate 239 downwards.
ATGCCCCAATGCGTTTCGAAGTTAAAGCGCCACTGCCATGCGGCTTCCGCCCGCGGACAGGATTTTGTCCGGGCGGACACGCATTTGTGTCCGGGCGGACATGGGGCGGCCACGACGTTAATTGCGGTAAGTGTTTTTGGGATCAACGCTTGTGAGTTTTGCAGGAAAACGGGCGATGTCCGGGCGGACATGGGGCGTACATTGTTGTAAAGCGTTTTGTATACGTGGCTTATAGGGAT
>CAYRNE010000474.1:0-2173 GCA_964425245.1 uncultured Devosia sp. | reverse complement strand
ATCAATCAATCCGGCTCTGAGCTGTTTCTGGTAATCCATTACTTTTTTATCCTGCTCTCTGCCTGTATCCAGATAGATGAGCAAACTCCGGTTGGCATTGTCTTCATATATCTTTTCTCTGGTGGTGGCTGCGATCACTGTTACAGGTCCTTCTACTACAAGGGTAAGGGTTCTTAAATTTCCTTTGCTGTCTTTCAGGGTTACGGTCTTACTTATGCGTTTTTTGCTTTGAAGTTCTCTGATCGGGTATAATACCGCTTCTGCTCCGTCTAAATCTTCTATCAGGAAGATCTTATTTTTGATCTCTTCTCTTTTGAAGTAATAAAAGCTGTTCTCGGTAAACTGGGTATTCTCTATCCGGTCTTCTTCGGGGATGCACTCGGCTACTTTTTCCTGAAGGTAGCTTTTACCTGTTCCGCTTCCGGAGAGACAGATAACACTTACGGGGTCTTCGCTTTTTCTGGAGCTCATGGCAAGGTACAGGATCATGCTGTTATAGGATTCTCCGATGATGCCGCTCTTTGCAAGGTCTGCAATGGTTCTTTCCATCAGGTTCTCCTGGCTCAGGTAGCTGATGGCTTCTTCTGTCTCTTTTACGCTTAGCTGTTTTTTCTTGACGCTCTGCTGTTTTAAGCTTTCCAGTTTTTCTGCTCTGTACCTTTCCAGTTCTTCAGTCAGCTCGGCCAGTGAACGGGCTATTTCTCTTGTGCCTGTTTCCAGTTTTTCTGCTGCACGTCTTGTAAACTTTTGTAATGCATCATCCTGATAGAGGTCTATATTATGTCTTATACTGTGCAATGGTGAGAGCTGGGGAACGATGTTTATTTTGATGGTTACACGCAAGCGGTCAAGGTGCTGCAGGCTGATGCCTCCAAGGATGGTAAAAAGAAGATTGTCGCTTTGCCAGGTGATCTGGTCGGGATTGCTGGTATTTAATTTACTTTTGGCTGGTACAAACAAGTTAAGCTGGGGGATCTCTTCTGAGGTTTCTGTTTTGTTTTCATTTTCATTTGAAGAAAATGATTTTCCTTCAATCAGGTGCTTGAGTATTTCGCTCTCATGGCCTTGAAGCAGACTGTTCACGTCTTCGCCTTCGGGTGTTTCAACGATCCTTATTTTTATTTCGGATTTAGTGTTTAGTATTTCAGATTTTATTTTCTCTGCTCCTTTCCCCCCTGCTTCATCGCCATCAAAAAAAATAATGATCTCTTCAAGCTCTTTTAACTGGCTCACGGCCTCCGTGTGCTCTGAGGTAAATCCGTTCGTTCCATAGCAGGCAAGTACAAAAGTTTTTTCTAAAGTCTTATCTCTAAGGTCTAAAATCTGTAATAATGTCGCTGCATCTATATGACTTTCTGTTAAGATCAGTCGTTTTGTATCTGTTTTCGGATAGCCTGGATATAAGCCCTGATGTCTGCCTGGTAAATAGTAATGCCTGCTTTCTTTTTCTTCTGTAATAGCTCTGCCATAGATATCTATAACCTGGCCTGCTTTATTCTTATGGGCAAACAGAATACAGTTCTTAAAATGCGTCGAGTATCTGCTATCCGGAAGCTTTTTCAAAAGACCAATCTTTACAGCTGTTTCTTTCATTTGCTCGTTCCAGTGCCGGTGATATTCATCTGTCGAAAAACCTGCCTGAAGTATTTCAATGGCCAGGCTTCTGTTCTTACAATAGTTTTCCGCTTTGGGATTTCGCTTAAAGCTGGTCTGGCTCTGCTGCCAGAACTTACTAAGTAATGCAATACGTGCCTGCTGGTTTAGCTCTGGTGCTTTCATTTCTACTTGCTTATTGGTTATTGGAACATTGGGGGTTTCTCCTGCCAGCTCTTTGGCTTTCTCGATAGCCTGATGCTTGTTTGATTTTTCCATATTCATTATAAAGTCTATTACATCTATGCTTTTACCGTGGGTGCTACAGTTGGAGGAGAAGCAGTAGGCTGTATTGGTCTTGTAATACAGCTGCATGCTTGGGGTCTTGTCATTGTGGAAAGGACAGTTTATCCGGTTGTACTTATCCGCTTTTAATCCGTAGTGCTGTATCACTGCAGAGAGGGTAAGACCTGCTTTAATATCTTTGATCTCCATTCTCTATTATGGCTTGTAATTCAGGATCACGTTTCTTAGTCCGTACAGGCTTTCGTAACATCTGGTTAGTGTTTCGCTTTGCTCC
>CAYRNE010000473.1:0-2180 GCA_964425245.1 uncultured Devosia sp. | reverse complement strand
GGGCGAGCATTTCGACAATCCGTTCTGGCTGCGCTCGACCGCCGCCGAGCCGCATCAGAAATACCGCGGCCGCGACTTCCTGTTCTGGCAGTGGACGCAGACCGGCACGATGCGCGGCGTGCGCGGCGAGGTCGACCGCAACGCCTTCTATGGCTCGCCCGACGAGTGGGTCACCTTCCTCCTGACCGGGTGCGATCCGCGACTGCTGCACCGGCTCGGACCGCAAGGCCGCTGCCAGGCGAAATAGCAGCGAGTTTGTCTTCGCCCCGCTTGTCTTCGCCGAATCGCAGGCATAGCGTCGCCACGTGATCGCCGGGCGGCCGGCGACCTTTCGAAGGGGACCAGGAGATGGCCAAGGGTCAGCTCAAAAAGCCGAAGGAAGCCAAGAAGCCGAAGAAGGAAAAGGCAGCCGCCGCTGCCACCGCGGCTACGGCAAAGAAGAAATAGCTTCCGCGTCGCGAATTGTCACTTCAGCAAGGCCGCGGGTCACGCCGCGGCCTTTTCGTTTTCGACCATCAGGAGCGGTCGGAGTCGTCGAATATGTCTTCGATGGACAACCGGAAGAGTCGCGCGATCCTGAAAGCCAGCGGCAGCGACGGATCGAAACGCCCGGTCTCGAGTGCGTTGACGCTCTGGCGCGATACGTCGAGCTTGGCGGCTAGCGCCGCCTGCGACCAGCCGCGTTCGGCCCGCAATTCCCGGATGCGGTTCTTCACTTGGAGGAGACGGCTTCCCTGGCAGTGAAAGCCGTGACCGCAAGAGCATAGGCGACCCAGAAAACCGGATTCAGCCAGTAGACATCGAGCGGCGGAACCTCGATCGCGCGCTCGAGGTAGCCCCATCCGGTCCCGAGGCCGAGCGACAATGCCGCGGCGAGCAGCACGGCCTTTACATGCAACTGGCGCAGGTACTCGTCGAGATCGAGGATGTAGCGCCACTGCACCCAGAACATCGAGAGCAGCGCCGCGATGGGAACGAGGGCGAGGACCGCCAACAGTTCGCGCGGCGGGCTCATGTTGTCGTCCAGCCAATCGATGGCAAGCGAAGCGGCGAGAAAGACCAACATGACCGGGAGCAGAAGACTGAAGTAGCGGCGTGCTGCGCGGTTCGGTTCCATCGGCACCCCTTCGGGTGGTGTAAGGTTCGCTTTACACTACCGGCAGCCGCCGGATTGTCAAGTAAACTTGTCACCTTGCCTCGCCGCCGTCGCGTCCGGAAGCCCGCCGAGATCAGCCGCCGATAAGCCCCGAGGCCTTCACGCCATCGAAGAGGAACTGGACCGCAAGCGCGGCGAGCAGGATGCCGACGACGCGCGAAACGACCGCGAGCCCCGTGATCCCGAGCAGGCGCTGGATGGGAATGGCGAGAAGCAAGGTCACCCAGGCGGCGAGCATGATGAGCAGCAACGCGGCGATCACGACCCAGAAGGCGAGATCGCCCCCGGCGCCGGTGGTCAGAAGGATGATGGCGCTGATCGCGCCGGGACCCGAAAGCAGCGGCATTGCGAGGGGGAAGACGCTGATGTCGTTGCGCTGGCGCGACTCGACTTCCTCCTCCCGCGTCGTGCCCGTTGCGCCCGAGTGTCGGGCAAAGACCATGTCGATCGCGATCAGGAGCAGCAGGATGCCGCCCGCAGTTCTCAGCGCCGGAATGGTGATGCCGAAGACCGCGAGGATGCCGTCGCCGAGGAAGGCGAAGAATAGCAGGATGGCGGTGGCTATGAGGACGCCGCGCGTCGCGACGGCAAACCGTTCGCGGGGCGTATGGTCCTTGGTGAGCGCCGCAAAGATGAAGGCGATGTCGGCGACGCCGACGGTCGCGAACAGGGTGGCGAGCGCAACGAGGAAGGTGTTGAGCATCAGGCCCGCCGCCGTTCGAGCGAATCCCAGATCAGCGCCGCGATGTCGGGGCCGCCGAAGCGCTTGATCTCGCGGATGCCCGTCGGCGAGGTGACGTTGATTTCGGTAAGATAGCCGCCGATCACGTCGATGCCGACGAAGACCATGTCGCGTTGCTTGAGCGCGGGACCGATGGCCGCGCAGATCTCGCGCTCGCGCGCGGTCAACTCGCTGAGCTCCGGACGCCCGCCGACATGCATGTTGGAACTCGCCTCGCCTTCGGCGGGTACGCGGTTGATGGCGCCCACCGGCTCGCCGTCGACGATGATGATGCGTTTGTCG
>CAYRNE010000472.1:0-2191 GCA_964425245.1 uncultured Devosia sp. | reverse complement strand
GGCCTTTGCCATGACGGCTGTGACCTCGGGCAGCGCCTTCGTTGTCTTCACCTTCATTGCTCCCCTCCTCGGCGAGGTAACCGGTCTTTCCGTCGCCGGGATCAGCTGGGCGCTGCTGGTCTTCGGGCTCGGGATGACCGCCGGCAGCTTCATCGGCGGCAAGCTCGCTGACCTGAGCCTCATGGGCACGCTCGTCGGTTTCTTCGCCGCCGTGATCGCAATCCTCCTCGTCATTCCCTTTGCCGCGCACGACGCCGTCTTGATGTACGTGCTGCTCTTCGTCTGGGGGCTTGCCGGCTTCGCGCTGGCGCCCGGACTTCAGATGCGGGTGATGCAGCTCGCCTCGGAGGCGCCGAACGCCGCCTCGACGCTGAACCAGGCCGCCTTCAACATCGGCAATGCGGGCGGCGCCTGGCTCGGCTCGACCGCGCTGACGCTGGGGCTCGGCTACCTCGACCTGCCCTGGATCGCGGCGATCGTCGTCGGCGTCGGACTTGTCCTCGCGCTCGTCTCCGTCGCTGCCGACCGGCGGGCAATGCTGAAGTCGGTCGACGCCGCGGTCGAACTGCTCGAGCCCGCCCCCGGCGCCTCGTCGGCGTGATGCGCCGGTGGCCGTAGCCGGGCAAAACCGCGGGCCGAGGCTGGACTGAAAATATTAGTATGCAATAACCCTTTGAGCGAATTGGAGCGCATCGAGGGGAAAGAGCTATGGCAGACGGCAGGAAGGTCCGCTGGGGTATCGTTTCGACGGCGAAGATCGGGGTCGAGAAGGTCATCCCGGGAATGCTGAAGTCGCCCCACTCGGAGGTCGTGGCGCTCGCCTCGCGCGATCTCGCACGCGCCCACACGGCGCTTTCGCACCTCGGGCTGCGCAGCCACGCGCGCGCCTACGGCAGCTACGAGGAGCTGTTCGCGGACCCCATGGTGGACGCGATCTACAACCCGCTGCCCAATCACCTGCACGTCCCGATCACCCTCGCCGCGGCGAAGGCGGGCAAACACGTGCTCTGCGAAAAGCCGATCGCCTTGACCACGAAGGAAGCCGAGGCGCTGCGGCAGATTCCGGACGGCATCGTTTTCTACGAAGCCTTCATGGTGCGCTTTCATCCCCAGTGGCACCGGGTGCGCGAGATCGTCCGCTCGGGCGAGCTCGGCGAACTCCGGGCCATCCGTTCGGTATTCAGCTATCACAACGTCGACCCGGCCAACGTCCGCAACATGGCCGACATCGGCGGCGGCGCGATAATGGACATCGGCTGCTATCCGATCGTCGGCGCGCGCTTCCTGTTCGAGTCCGAGCCGCTGCGGGTCGTCTCGCTGATCGACCGCGACCCGGGCTTCAGGACCGACCGGCTGGCGAGCGTCATCGCCGATTTCGGCGGCGGTCGGCAGCTGAGCTTCGTCGTTTCCACCCAGGCCGTGCCGCACCAGTCGATCGAGGTGATCGGCGCCAGGGGGCGGGTCGAGATCAGGATTCCCTTCAATGCGCCGCCCGACACTCCGACCGCGATCGAGATCGACACCGGCGCGGCGCTCGGCGGCACGCTGACGAGACGCGAGATTATCCGGCCCGTCGATCAGTACACCGAGGAGGCCGAAGCCTTCGCCCTCGCCGTGCTCGGCGAGAAGCCGCTCGACTGGGGCGTCGAGGACGCGATCTCGCAGATGCGCGTCATCGATGCGGTGTTCGAGAGCGAACGCAGCGGCGGCTGGGTCGAAGTCGCGAGGAACTGACCCCGATCGCTCAGGACGGCGAGACGAAGCTGCGCGCCATCTCCTCTATGCGGTAGGGCTTGGGGTAGCGCCTGACGTCGCGATAACGCAGCGGGATTTCGTCTTCCCCCGTGCCGGTCGCGAAGACGACCGGCACGCCGCGCCCCTTGAGCTTGTCGACGAGGCGGTAGACGAGTTCGCCGCCGACGCGGATGTCGAGAACGCCGCCCTCGATCGGGCCGCCCTCCTCCACCCGCTTCAGCGCCTCGCTGACGCGGCCGAACGGACCGACGACATCGGCACCCATCGCCTGGAGCCCCTGCAGCAGATCGGCGGCGATCAGCGGATCGTCCTCCACCACCATGATACGCTTGCCGTTGAGGACGTTCTTGCTTCCCATTTCCCACGCTCTTGATTGAACTTGCGGGACATCAACGCACGGGCGGCCCTGCGGGTTCGCGGGTTTCGGCGTCGCGGC
>CAYRNE010000471.1:0-2193 GCA_964425245.1 uncultured Devosia sp. | reverse complement strand
CGTCGCGAATGGCTCGTCCAGCCCGCCAGCCGCCATTGCGCACGCAGCCTTCGCCTTGTCCGTGTTCATCGGTCCATTGGTGTTCTTGAGTTCTCGGTGGGGCTCCCCTCCCCCTAGAGGGGAGGGATTAGAGGCGGGGGTCAAATCGATGACCCGCCTCACCCACCTCTGCGACCATGCCCGAACACTGCCACACCCGCGTCACGCGGGGATAAGTCCCGGTCCACGCCCCGCGTCAGCGCGGCGGCGCCCCCTGCACGAAAGCCCGAGCCCTACGCCTCCGGCAGGAATGCCGGGTTCCAGACCACTTCCCACAGGTGCCCGTCCGGATCGGCGAAGTAGCCGGCGTAGCCACCACCCCAGAAGGTCTCCTGCGCCGGCTTCACAATTCGCGCGCCGGCCGCCTCCGCCTCAGCCATCACCGCGTCGACCTCCTCGCGCGTCGTGACGTTATGGCCGAGGCTCATGTTCGTCTCGCTTCGCCCCGTTTCCGGCAGCTCCGAATCGTGAGCAAGGCTCGCACGCGGCCAAAGGGCGAGCCGCAGCCCCGCCTGCAGCTCGAAGAACGCCACCGCGCCGTGCTCGAATTCGGTCCCCACGATGCCGTCGGTCCTGAGCCCAAGCCCGTCGCGGTAGAAGGCGACCGCCCGTTCGAGGTCGTCGACGCCCAGCGTGATGACGCTCAGCCGCGCCCTCACGGATAGAGCCGCTGCCGCGACCACGCCCCGCCAGGCGTCTCTCGCGTGAACCGAACCCGGTCGTGCAGCCGGTTCGCGCCGTCCTTCCAGAACTCCATCACCAGCGGGATTACCCTGAACCCCGACCAGTGAGGCGGGCGCTGCACCGGCTCGTTTTCGGCAAAGCTCTTTTTCAGCGTCTCCACCCGCTCGAGCAGCGTGTAGCGGTTGGCGAGCGGGCGCGACTGCTTGCTCGCATGCGCACCGATCTGGCTCACCCGCGCCCGGGTCGCGAAATAGGCATCCGCCTCGCCGTCGGTGACGACCTCCACGGGTCCGCGCATCCGCACCTGCCGGCGCAGCGACTTCCAGTGGAAGACCAGCGCGGCCCTGGGATGGGCGAGTATCTGCTGGCCCTTGTCGCTCTCGAAATTGGTGAAGAAGCAGAAGCCGCGATGGTCGCGCGCATTGAGCAGGACCATGCGCACATCCGGCATCCCCTCGGCGTCGACGGTCGCCAGCGCCATCGCGTGCGGATCGTTGGGTTCCTTCTCCTGCGCCTCGCCGAACCACTCCTCAAACAGCGAGAAGGGGTCGATCGCGCCCTGGTGAGCATCGTCGAAAAGCCGATCCGTCAAGGTCGTGGCAAGCACTCTGGGGCTATCCTCCGCCTTCCCCGCCAAATCTGGACAACACCCGGGGGCGTGGCCATATAGAACCGCACGGGGCGGGCCTTCAACTGCCCGCCAAACCAAGGAAACCATGCGCGACCCCTATACCGTTCTCGGGGTGCCGCGGTCGGTGAGCGAAAAGGACCTCAAGTCCGCCTATCGCAAGCTGGCCAAAGCGCACCACCCCGATCAGAACAAGGACGATCCGAAGGCTCAGGCGACGTTCGCCGAGATTTCCTCGGCGTATGACTTCCTGTCCGATCCCGAGAAGCGGGCGCAGTACGACCGCGGGGAGATCGATGCCGACGGCAACCCGAAGTTTGCGCATTTCGCGCGCGGCGGCGCGCGGCGGCCGGGTGCCGGGGCAGGCGCGGGCGCCGGATTCTCGGCCGAAGACATCCTCAAGGAATTCATGAGCGGCTTCGGCGGCGCGCCGCCGCGGGGGGCACGCACCGCGGGCGGCGGACCCGGCTGGGATCCGTTCACCGGAACGGGCGCGGGCTTTTCCTCCACACGAAGCACCAACCTTCGCGGCGAGGACGTGAACGCGACCGTCACCGTCACGCTCGAGGACGCGCACCGGGCGGCCACGGTTCCGCTCCGCATGCCGACCGGCAAGGTACTGAACGTAAAACTCCCCGAGAAGGTCGAGGACGGCCAGCAGATAAGGCTCAAGGGCCAGGGCATGCCCTCGCCCATCGGCGCCGAACCGGGCGACGCCATCGTCACGGTGAAGTTCGAGCGGCACAGGCACTTCCGCCGCGACGGCGCGGACCTTCGCGTCGACGTGCCGATCACGCTCTATGAAGCGGTGCTTGGAGGCAAGGTGCGCGTGCCGACGCTCG
>CAYRNE010000470.1:0-2196 GCA_964425245.1 uncultured Devosia sp. | reverse complement strand
TCGTTGTCATCAAGGGCGGTCGCGGCGACATTGCCCTGGTGGTTGACCGTCTGCGCGATGAGGCCGCTCACCGTGCCAGACAAGCGGTACGAGGCCTGCAGGCCGTTCGCCTGATAGCTCGAGAAGCGCATCGTTTCGAGCCGGTCGAGCAGATAATCGGGGCGGTCGTCATCGCCGAGCGATCCACCCGCCGTATGCCGCACCATCAGCGTCATGTCCGCAAGGATGTCGGCGTTCACCGTGATCCTCGCGGCAAAGCCGCGCTTCTGGCCGGCGCCGTCCAGATAGTTGGTGAAATCCGCGTTGCCGACGTCGACGAAAAGGTTGAGCGCCAGCCCGGCGCCCTGGTTCGCCGTCACCGTCGAACGCGCCGAAAGCCCCGTGACATCCGTCGTATTGCCGGCGCCGTCATCGAGCACGCGCAGCGTCGTTCCACCAGGTGAGGTGACGTTGAAACCCGACCCGAGCGCCGCCTGCAGCTGGGCCGCGACCGACGCCGCACCCCCGGAGAAATCGAGCCCGATGACGCGATTGCCATTGGCATCGGTCACGTCCATCGGCAGCTTGGCCGTATCGTCCACGCGGATGAAACGCGCCGACGCCGCAATGCCGTTGGCCGTGTAATTCAGCAGCACGTCGTTGCCGTTGCGGATCGCCGCGAGATCGACGTCGAACCCCGATGCCGCGCCCACGGCTACAGCCGTTCCCGCCGTTTCGATCGTCGACATCGTCCGGGCAATGGCAGAAGCAACCTCGTCCAGTTGCTCCTGAGCATGGACCAGCGTCTTGTCGCGAAGCTCGATCAGACCGCCCAGTTCGCCGCCCCTGATCACGTTCTGCTGCACGAGATCCAGCATCAGGCCGGCAGGGGTCTGGAGGAGCAGCCGGCCGACGCCGCTCTTTGCCGGATCGGGATCGAACTGGGATAGCGCCGAAAGCGTTCCGGCGCTGCGGAACTCGAAGACCGAGGCGCGGCCATCGAGAAGCCCCACGCCCGAGCGCGTCATCAGCGCAACCGTTCCGTCCTCCCGATAGTCCACGCGCGTATCGACGATCTTCGCCACCTCGGCGACCAGCCGGTCCCGCTGATCCATCATCGTCGCGCGCGATGCCGGATCGATGCTGTTGTCCGCGAGCTTGTCGTTGAGCTTTTCCAGCGTCGAGAGCATCTGGTTCAGGTCATCGACGCTCGTCGCCATCTTCGACTCGGCTTCACGCCTGAGGTTCTGGACCTGATTCGAGAGATCGTTGAGCGTGAGCGCCAGGACCTGCGCCTGGGCAACCGCATCGGCACGCACGGCGAAGTTGTCGGGACTGGTCGCAAGCGAGGAGAGCGCCGCCTGGAACTCGCCGAAGACCGTGTCCAGGGCGCCGGTCGCACCGGGCTTGCCGAAAACAGTCTGCAACCGGTCGACGATGTGGGCCCGTACGCTCGCGAAGCCGACGTCGGATTGCGCGCGGGTATAGTGGTGCTGGACGCTTTCGTTGAAGGCCCGCGTGACGATGCCGCTGCGGACGTAGGTCGAGTGGATGCCCTGAGTGTCGATGACCGACAGGGACTGGCGGTGATACCCCGCCGTCCCCGAGTTGGCGACGTTCCGGCTGAGGACGTCGAGCCCGGCCTGACCTGCCCGCATGCCGGAGAGCGCGTTGCTGAGCGCAATCGACAGACCCATGACTAGTCGCTCCCCGACACCGCTTCAGAACGCGCGAACCGCAAGGCCTCAGCGGACCATGTTGAGGACTTCCTGCAGCATCTCGTCGGCCGTCGAAACGATCCTCGTGCCGGCCGCGTAGGCCTGCTGGGTGACGATGAGCTTGGTGAACTCCTCGGAGATATCGGTATTGGACGCCTCGAGCGAGGAGCCGAGAATGCCGCCATCGTTGTCGAGGATGGGCTCGCCCGATTCCGAGGTCGCCGCAAAGACGCCACCGTCCATGCGCTTGAGCTGGTTCACGGCGTTGAAGTTGGCCGTGACCACCTGGGCCACCTCGAGCTGCTGGCCGTTGTTGTAGGAGACGACGATGCGGCCATTGTCGTTGACCCCGACGGAGACGAACTCGCCCGCCGAATAGCCGTTCTGGCTGAGCGCGGTCACCTCGGCCGTACCGTTGGGATCGGCAAACTGCGTAAGGCCGGTTGCTCCGTGCTGGAGCCTCACGTCGCCGATGAGAACGCCGTTGACCGTCAGTGCC
>CAYRNE010000469.1:0-2199 GCA_964425245.1 uncultured Devosia sp. | reverse complement strand
TTCGCCACGGCGTCGTTGATCTCGATCGAGGATGCGAGATCGTGGCCGAGCGGCTTTTCGATCACCACGCGCGCGTCGCGGCGGTAGAACTTCTTCCGGCTCAGGTATTCGCAGATCGGGCCGAAGAGATCGGGCGCGACCGCGAGGTAGAAGGCGCGCACGATATCGGGATCGTCGCGCAGGACCTTGCCGAGATCGGCCCAGTTCTTCTCGTCGGAGACGTCGTTGGGCACGTAGGAGAAGATCGACGCGAAGCGGTTTATCGTCTCCTCGTCCCGATACTCCTGCTCGACGAACTCGGCGACGCTTTCGCGCGCGACCTTCTGGAAATCGGCATCCGACCATTTGGTGCGCGAGACGCCGATGATGCGGCTGCGCCCGTCGAACTGGCCGTCCTTGAACCGGTAGTAGAGCGCGGGAATGAGCTTGCGCCGCGTCAGGTCGCCGGTCGCGCCGAAGACCACGTAGTCGAAGGGCTGGACCGGGATGATGCGCCTGGACACCGTGGGAGCTCTCCTGTCGATGTAGTTCATGCGATTCCGTACTGCTGCCTGGCGAGGATGAGGGCACCATCGAGCGGATCGCCCCGCCGCTCGACGACAAAATCTCCATAGCGTTCCCTGAGGAGCGGGAAGAGCCGGTCGGCAAGGCCGCCGACGACGGCCATGATCCCGGCGCCGCGCGCCTTGAACCAGGCGACGTACCGGTCAATGTAGCCGAGCTGCAACTCCATCATGGTTCTCGCCACCGGATCGGCCTTCTCGTAGTGCGAGAAGAGAAGATCGAGGATGGCGCGGTCGCCGTACTCGGCGGGTCCGCGCCCGATCGAGAAGCGGTTGAGGAGGGCGGCGACGGCGGGATCATCGGACTCGTCGCGGCCCTCGGCGTCGACGATCTGGAGCCCGAGCGTCGAGCCGAAGGACCAGGCCATGACAGCATCGTTGCTGCCGCCGAAGTGCTCGATCACCGCCTCGGTCAGCGGCGAGGCGGGGACGAGCCCGTCGCGCGCCTCGACCGCATAGCGGATGAGTTCGCGCCCGAGGATCGCGCCCGACATCTGATCGCCGACGAAGAAGCCCCATCCGCCCGCCTGGTGGCGCTGGCCCCTGACCATCGCGAGCGCGGCCGAGCCGGTGCCGGCAATGATTACGGCCCCGTCCTCGCCCCCGAGCGCCCCGGCATGGGCGATGTCGATATCGTCGTAGACGCGGACGCCGCCGAAGGGCCAGTCGCGCCTCGAGAAGGCGATGCGGGAGGACTCGAGGCGCCCGCCGGCCATGCCGAAGCAGGCATAGGCGTTCGCCGCCTCCGCCGGCGGAAGTCCCGCCATCTCGAAGCACTCGCGCGCGCCCTCGATGATGGCCCGATAGCCGGGGTCGCCGTTCTCGATCTGCAGGTTGGCGCGGCCCTTCTTGGTTTCGGCGAGGGTTCTCAAATCGGCGTCGGCGAGGCGGATGCGGCAGTTGGTGCCGCCGCCGTCCACGCCGAGATAAAGCCTGGGCACGAAGCGAGCCTCCAAAGCTTCAATGAGCGGGCGGTTGTGGGTCGCGGCGGACCATAATGCCAATGCGTCTCATACGAAAGTAGAATAAGCGCAGGGCAGTGCTGCCCTGACGCCGGGGCATGGCGCCTGCGCCCCGGGCGCGCCCGTGCGAATTCCGGTTGGCAACCGCGGGGTGAGGCGCGAATTATTCCCGGGAGGCGGGATCGAGGAGGCGGAAATGAGCAACGGCCACGTGCTGGTCCTGGGCGGGGCCAGATCGGGGAAAACCGGCTTTGCGGAGCGTCTGGCCATGCGGAACGGCGAGCGCCCGGTCTATCTCGCGACCGCCACCGCTCTCGACGGCGAGATGCGGGAGCGGGTGAAGACGCACCAGGCGCAGCGCCGCGGCCGCTTCGAAACCCTCGAGGAGCCGCTGGAACTCACCGGCGCCATCGCGCGATCGGCCAAGACCAGCGACATCATCCTCGTCGACTGCCTGACGCTGTGGATCACCAACATGCTCGAAGCCGAGATCGACGTCGCCGAGGCGGTGGAAGAACTGGCGACGACACTCGCGGACCTGCACGCGGCGCGGGTGATCCTCGTCTCCAACGAGGTCGGCCTCGGCATCGTGCCCGACAACGCGCTGGCGCGCAGCTTTCGCGACCTCGCGGGTTCGACGCACCAGCGGCTGGCCGAGATCTGCGACGACGTCT
>CAYRNE010000468.1:0-2215 GCA_964425245.1 uncultured Devosia sp. | reverse complement strand
GGAGGTCGTCTGGGCAGGCATCGGCGTTCGTCACTCAGGCTCGTGTTGCGCCGGCGTAATAGCCCCGGTCGTTCTCCCGCAGGATGCCGATCGCGGCCTCGGCAAGCGGCGAACGCGCGGCGCGCATCAAACGGCCGCCGTGGTTTCGGGATCGAACCAGCGGATGCGATCGAGCTTGGGCACAAGGCTGATTTCGTCGCCCGGCGCAAGCTTCACGTCCGAATCCAGCACCGCGCGGAACAGGTTGCCGCCGACCTCGCTGGTGACGAGCGTGTGTGCCCCGAGCGGCTCGATGACGCGCACCTTCGCCCTGAGCCCGCCCGGCGCGACCGTCACGTCCTCGGGACGAATGGCAAATTCGAGCTGCTCGCCCGCGACCCTCGGGCCATCCAGCTCGACGCCCGAGACGTTCCAGCGCCCCTCCCCGGCCTTCCTCGCAGCAATGAAGTTCATCGGCGGATTGCCGATGAAACTGCCGACAAAGCGCGCGGCCGGATTGCGGTAAACCTCGACCGGCGACGCCGCCTGCACGATGCGGCCCTGGTTCATCACCGAAATCCTGTCGGCAAGCGACATCGCTTCTACCTGGTCGTGCGTCACATAGATGGTCGTCGTCTTGCTCTCGGCGAGCACGCCCTTGAGCTCGGCGCGCATTTCGAGGCGCAGCAGCGCATCGAGATTGCTCAACGGCTCGTCCATGAGGATGACGTCCGGCTCCATCGCGCGAGCACGCGCCACGGCGACGCGCTGGCGCTGACCGCCCGATAGCTGGCCAGAGTAGCGCTTGAGGAGCTGGTCGATATGCATCAGCTCGGCCGTGCGGGTAACACGCTTGTCGATCTCGGGCTGCGGCAGCTTCTTCATGCGCAGGCCGAAGGCGATGTTCTCAAACACGGTCAGGTGCGGGAACACCGCGTAGTTCTGGAACACCATCGCAATGCCGCGCTCGCGCGGCGGCAGCCTGTCGACGCGGCGATCGCCGATCCAGACTTCGCCTTGGGTCGGGGTTTCGAGGCCGGCGATGATGCGGAGCAGCGTCGTCTTGCCGCATCCGGATGCACCGAGCAGCACCATGAATTCCTGGTCGGCGATGGTGAGGTCGATCGAATGCAGCGCCTTGAAGTTCCCGAAGGTCTTGGCGACGCCCTTGATCCGGATCTCGGCCATGCGTTGCTCCTAGCGGTTCGCGATGCCCCACATCGCAAAAAGGTACTTGCGGACGGCGAAGATGAAGACGAGCGCCGGGATGACCAGCGCCGCGCCGCCCGCGAACTTGAGATGAAGCGGCGAGACGTTGAGGCTCTGGACGAGGAAAGCCGTGAGGGTGCGGTTCTCGATGGTGAGCACCGCGGCGGCAAAGACCTCGTTCCACGAGATGGTGAAGGCAAACACCGCCGATGCGACGATCCCCGGCAGGACCAGCGGCAGCACGACCTTGTTGAAGGCCTGCAGCCGGTTGCAGCCGAGGGTCCAGGCGGCCTCCTCGAGCTCGAGCGGAATGCCGGAGAAGATCGAGAAGGTGATCAGCACGGCGAAGGGGATCGCCAGCACCGTATGCACGATGGCGAGACCGATCGCCGTGTCATCGAGTCCGGTGCGGATGAAGAGCACGGCGAGCGGCAGCGCCAGAAGCGGCAGAGGGAAGGCGCGCGTCATGACGACGAGCAGCCGGAAGATCTCCTTGCCCGGGAAATCGAAGCGGCTGAGCGCATATCCGGCCGGTGCGCCGAGGCCGATGGAAAGCACCATGGTCAGCACCGCGACGAGAATCGAGTTCCACAGCGCCTTCGCGACTCCCGCAAAGGAGATGAAGAACTGAACCGACGTCAGATCGAACGAAGGCACACCGCTCTTGGGGAAACCCGAGACCTCGGCCGGCGATGACAGCGTATTCACCGCCAGGAGGTAGATCGGCAGCAATACCCAGATGACCAGGAGCACCGTGCCGGCGATGAAGACGAAGCGGCCGGCGCTGCGCGCATCAGCGACGGGACGGGCGACATCGGCAGTGGCTGCGGCGGTGCTCATATGGTCGCTCCCTTCGGGACGCGCAGCACACGCAGGAAGACCAGCGTGGAGAGGATCGAGGTGCCGAGGATGACCAGCGCATAGGCGGAGGCAACGTTCCGGTCCTGTAGCGCGAACTGCCACTGGAACGTCTCGCCCATCAGGACCGGCAGCGTCGTGCCGCCGAGCGCGATGACCACCGCGAAGA
>CAYRNE010000467.1:0-2224 GCA_964425245.1 uncultured Devosia sp. | reverse complement strand
CGCCCAAGGGCGAATTCGGCGTCTATCTCGTTTCCGACGGCACGAACAAGCCGTACCGCTGCAAGATCAGGGCGCCAGGCTTCGCCCATCTCTCCGCCATGGACATGATGACCCGCGGGCACATGCTCGCCGACGTCTCGGCCATTCTGGGCTCGCTTGATATCGTTTTCGGGGAGGTGGATCGCTGATGTCCGTCCGCCGCCTCGCCGACGATGCAATTCAGCCGGCCTCATTCGCTTTCACCAGCGAGAACCTGGCATGGGCGGAAGCCCGGATCGCCATGTATCCGCCCGGCCGCCAGCAATCGGCGGTTATCCCGCTGCTCATGCGCGCGCAGGAGCAGGAGGGCTGGGTCACGCGGCCCATGATCGAGGAAATCGCGCGGCTGCTGGGCATGGCCTACATCCGCGTCCTCGAGGTCGCGACCTTCTACACCATGTTCCAGCTCCGGCCGGTTGGAACGCGCGCCCACATCCAGGTCTGCGGCACGACCCCCTGCATGCTGCGCGGGGCCGAGGATCTGCGCGACGTCTGCCGCCGCAAGATCCATCCGGAGCCGCTCGAGCCCAATGCCGACGGCACGATGAGCTGGGAAGAGGTCGAATGCCTCGGGGCCTGCGTGAATGCCCCGATGGTGATGATCGGCAAGGACACCTACGAGGACCTGACGGTCGAGCGCTTCGAGGAAATCGTCGAGGCTTTCGCCGCCGGCCGGGGCGACACGATCAAGCCCGGACCGCAGATCGACCGCCAATTCTCGGCCGCGATCGGCGGCGAGACCACGCTGCTCGAGGAGCCCACGGCCGAGCGGACGTACAAGGCCTTCCCGCCGCCGCCCGAGCCTGCTCCCGCGCCCGGCGCAGCGCCCGCTCCGGCTCCCGAGCCGACGAACAAGGGCAGGGGGAGCGAGACCGCCAAGGAGTCGGCGCCCGCCCTGAAGGAACCGGCTGGTCCCAAGGTCTCCGAAGCCAAGGCCGAAGCGGAGCGCAAGGCGTTCGATGCGGCTGCCAAGGCGAACGGCCAACCCAACAAGGCGATGCGCGAGGATGCCGTAGGCTCCGAGGCCGAGGGCGGCAAGCGCGACGAAGGTGCGGGCGTGGACAAGAAGGAGGGCAAGACCTGATGGCCGAACCCGTTCGCGTCGGCTGGAAGGACATCGGGATCGCCGCGATCGGCGTCGCGGTCCTGCTTGCCGTCCTGCACGCCGGCGCAGCTGCGCTGAGCCTCCCCGTTCCGCAGTGGCTGATCAGCAGCCTCGGCGGCGCCGTCGGGGTGGCGGCATGGTTCTGGTTCAAGAGTCGCGGAAGCGAGGCGCAGTAATGCTTTCGGACAAGGACCGCATCTTCACCAACCTCTACGGGCGGCACGACTGGACGCTGGAAGGCGCCCGCAAACGCGGCGCGTGGGCCGACACCAAGGCCTTCATCG
This sequence comes from uncultured Devosia sp., assembly GCA_964425245.1. GTDB lineage: Bacteria > Pseudomonadota > Alphaproteobacteria > Rhizobiales > Devosiaceae > Devosia_A. Next base: position 796 of record CAYRNE010000467.1, on the reverse strand, counting down.
ACCGCGGCCGCGATTGGATCACCAACGAGGTCAAGGGCTCCGGTCTGAGGGGCCGCGGCGGCGCCGGATTCCCCACCGCCCTCAAGTGGACCTTCATGCCCAAGGTGAACGACGGGCGCCCGCACCAGCTCCTCGTCAACGCCGAAGGACCGCGAGATCCTGCGCCACGACCCGCACCATTTGGTCGAGGGCTGCCTGCTCGCAGGGCGCGCCATCGATGCGCACATCGCTTACGTCTATGTCCGCGGCGAGTTCATCCGCGAACGCGAGCGGTTCGAGGCGGCGGTACAGCAGGCCTATGACGCAAGACTCATCGGCAAGGACAATGTCCACGGCTGGGATTTCGACATCGTCGTTCACCATGGCGCCGGCGCCTATATCTGCGGCGAAGAGACGGCGCTCATGGAATCGCTCGAGGGCAAGAAGGGCCAGCCGCGGCTGAAGCCGCCATTCCCTGCCGCGATGGGCGTCTATGGCAACCCGACGACCATCAACAATGTCGAGTCGATCGCGGTCGTGCCCGAGATCCTGCGTCGCGGCGGCGCCTGGTTCGCGGGCATCGGAAGGGCCAACAACACGGGTACCAAGCTCTTCAACGTCTCCGGTCACGTGAATAAGCCCGCGACGTTCGAGGAGGAAATGGGCGTCCCCTTCGACGAAATGATCGAGAAGCACTGCGGAGGCATTCGGGGCGGTTGGGACAACCTGCTCGCCGTGATCCCGGGCGGCTCGTCGACGCCCTGCGTGCCCGGGGACAAGATGCGCCACGTCCTCATGGATTTCGACGGCACCAAGG
>CAYRNE010000466.1:0-2228 GCA_964425245.1 uncultured Devosia sp. | reverse complement strand
GGAGTTCCGAGATATCTGTGCGCGAGCCCTGGAGCTGATTGACCTGTTTGCCGAGGCCGATAACGTGCTCGAAGAAACCCTCCGCGAGACGCTGACCAGGGAAGCGCTGGGATTTGGCCCGCCGGGACCGGAAGAACGTGACGAAGTTGAAGCATGACCGCGACGATCTCTTTGGGGAACCGGCCCAGGGGAATCTGTTTGGAACCGGCGACGACCGATTGAAAGTTCCGGAGCGAGACACGCTCCCGAACCCTGACGAGATACGTGCGAGGCTGCGCGGCATCCTGAGCAAGGCCCGCGCCGCCGACCGTATGCCGTGGTCGGACAACGATGCGCGAATGTGGCAGACGGTCTTTCCGAATATGGCAAAGTGGCTGCCGGATAGTGAGGCCGAACAACTCTGTTTCGACTTCGCTCGTGAGATGGAGAGGCTCAAAGCCGCATAAGCCGCGTTCATGACAAGCCCACGTTCGCTGTTCGGGAAAGACGCGATGAACCAGCAGCTGAGCATGTTTGAGGCCGAGGAACCGGTCTCGCCGCCCGTGATGGGCGCCGATCCCGATCGCGTGCGCCGCAACCTTGCGGCCATGCTGGCCGAGGTCCGGGAAGCGGGGGCTTTTGGCCTGCCAGAGAAACGCCGCCGCTTCATCGAAACCGTCGTCCCGCAGATGGTCAACTGGCTGCCCGAGGACGAAGCCCGACGCGTCCGGCAGGATTTCGAACAGGTGCTGGCGGCGTAGCTGTCGTTCCACCGCGCCGCTCTCCGCGGCCGACATCGCCGGCCAGTTCCTGCAGGGCAAGCGGGTCGAGCGCGACATCGCGCTGCTGCTGCGCGCTTTCGTCCGGCTCGGGGAGCTCTCGACAGCCGACGGCGGCAGGACCTTCTCGCTGCGCCGCGTGGCGTGAGCCCCGCTGCCGACCGCCCATTCACCATTCACCATTCACCATTCACCGCAACTTATCCCCATCCCCTCCAGCTGTGCCATAAGCACCGCACCCTGCCGGTGCGAGGTGCCGACGGAGCATCGCGGCGGGGGTTCGGCAGGTGGCGGGCCGCCGCCATCTGGGCCGAGCCGAAGGAACCAGGTCCCGTGCCAAGCTAGGGGACAGGACGGGTCGATTGCCGCGGGCCGCTGAACGGTTCGCGGGAGCAAGCCGGGGCGACGATCAGCGGACCCCCGGGGCGCTTTCCCGTTCCGGCGATCATGGCTTACGCCGCCAAAGTCCTTCGGGTGCCCAAAACCGATCGCGCCGGGCGGGAAAACGTCCCACCCCTTGCCGGTATCGACTAACCGGCTTTTTTCGGGACGGGAGTCCCGCCCGCGCCGCACCCCGCGGCGAACGAGCTATGCGACACCGCGAGGCCGGGAGCCGGGGCGGCGGTCCAGCCTGCCCGCAAGCGGGAATTGCCGATTCAAACCAGCGCCTTGGCGCCGCGCGCGCACGCGACACCTTATGCTTAACCGCGTCTTACCACCGCGCGTGAAAAGCGTTGCAAAATGCATCGCCGTTAACGCATTGCCCGCAATTGTTAGGCACCGGTTAACGAATTGGCGACTAACAATGGCCCCAGAACGCCAGTGACGGGGCCCTCCATGACGATCAACCTCACCATCCCGGACATTCAGGAACTCAAGCCGCGCATCACCGTGTTCGGGGTGGGCGGCGCCGGCGGCAACGCCGTCAACAACATGATCGCATCCGGCCTCGGGGGCGTCGATTTCGTCTGTGCGAACACCGACGCGCAGGCGCTGGCGCTCGCCAGTGCGCAGCGCATCATTCAGCTGGGCGTGTCGGTGACCGAAGGCCTCGGAGCGGGCTCGCATCCGGAGGTCGGCCGGGCCGCCGCCGAGGAGAGCTACGACGAGATCAACGACCACCTCTCGGGCGCTCACATGGTCTTCATCACCGCCGGCATGGGCGGCGGCACCGGAACGGGTGCCGCGCCCGTCGTGGCGCGGGCAGCGCGGGAGCAGGGAATCCTGACCGTCGGCGTCGTCACCAAGCCCTTCAGCTTCGAAGGCAACCGGCGCATGCGGCTTGCCGAGGACGGCATCGACGAGCTTCACCGCCACGTCGATACCCTGATCATCATTCCCAACCAGAACCTCTTCCGCGTCGCCAACGAAAAGACGACGTTCGCCGACGCCTTCAAGATGGCCGACCAGGTGCTCTATTCGGGCGTCGCCTGCATCACCGACCTGATGACCAAGGAAGGCCTCATCAAC
>CAYRNE010000465.1:0-2229 GCA_964425245.1 uncultured Devosia sp. | reverse complement strand
CTGCTCGGCGGCCACGCCGAACGCCTCTCTCTAAGCGCCGCCCGGGCGGCGGAGAACGGCAACGCGAAGTAGCGCGAGTTGCCGGGCCTCAGGAACAGCGTCCGGTTGGTCACCGCATCGAGAAATGCCCGATCGTGACTCGCAACGACCGTCGGCACGCCGCGGGCCACCGACCCGAGCCAGCGCTCCAGCAGGTAGATCTTCGAGAGATCGAGATGATTGGTCGGCTCGTCGAGCAACAGCGCATCGGGCTCGGCCACCCAGCAGCGCGCGATCAGCATCAGGCGCTGCCAGCCCCCGCTCAGCGCCCCGACGGCGCGATCACGCAGGTTCGCCGGCGCCTCGATCCCGTCGAGGGCGACGTCCGCCTTCCAGGCGTCATAGTCGCGCTCCTCGGGGGGCAGGCCGTCGAGCACCGCCCCGCGCAGCGTGAGGGCGCCGAGATGTGCCGGCACGTCCTGTTCGACATAGCCGACACGCAGTCCGCGCGAGCGCACGATGTCGCCGCCCGTCGGTTCCGCCTGCCCGGCGATACACCTGAGGAGCGAAGTCTTGCCGCCGCCGTTGCCGGCGACGAGACCGACGCAGTCGCCCTCGGCGAAAACGGCGGTAAGGCCGCTGAAGAGCGGCACGCTGGCGATGATTGATACGTTGTTGAGGCTGATCGAGCCCATTGTCGTCTTCCTGATCGATCCGGCGCCAGGCGCCGTCCACTGGAGCTTCCTGCATAAGGGAAGCGCGGTGGGCAGACCGGAGGGAAAGACGAGACTGTCGTCCGGACCGTTCGGTCAGCCCTGCAACGAAAGCTGCAGGGCCTCGACAGGGCCACGCGCGCGGTGCCGATCGTAGCGGTACGTCACGCAGCCCTCCTCGGTTCGTGTGGACGATGCCGCGCTCATAGCGCGACCATAGCCGTCATGCAATGCGCAAGCGGGCCTCAGCCCAGATAGAGCAGGAGCCCGAGCAGGCAAACGGCCAACGTACGCGGTACGGTGAAGTGGGCGGGCCGGTACGCAAAACTTGATCCGGCCCGCGACCACCGAAAAATTCGCGCAATACCGGCCGCACGATACGCAGTACTGCGTGCCGACAGAGCGCGCATACGGCTACTCCAGACAAAAACCGTATGCCGATGTTTCTAACAGCGGGCGCTTAAGAAAGTGCTGAGGGAAAGCAAACGGAATCTAAACCGGCTGCTCCAATTCGGCGCTGGAGGCCGAAAAGCACACGGGCCCGGGTTCGCCCGGGCCCGTCGCGTCAAGCTCAGGCGGATGCCTAGAAGTTGAACTGAAGGCCGAAACCACGGTTGCGGCGCAGCCGCTCGATGATGCGAACCTCGCCCTCGCAGCGGTCGGCGCGGAGCAGGTAATAGGACCGGCTGTACCGTGCGACGATCTCGACGCGGTTGCGGCGCAGCTCGCGCACGAAGTCGATGTCGCGCCAGCCGCGCTCGCGCAGCGCCCGGCGAATGATCCTGTCACTCAGGCAGTAGCGGTCCCAGTTGTCGTCCCAGAAATAATCCTTGTTGCGATTGTTGTCCGGCTGGACGCGGCGCTGGCCGTTGGTGTTGAACTCGACCGAGCCGCCGGGCAATTCCAGCCTGAACGTGGCGGAGGGCTCCTGCGCGACGACGGGGGCCGGCAGCGCCGTGACGGCGGTGGCTCCGAGAACGAGCGCGACGACGACGGCGCGTCCGCGCGAAACGAGATTTGCGATCAGCTGGCTCACTTCCTGCTCCTTGTTCTTTTCGGACGGGTGCATCCGAATGTTTCGCGGAGCATTGGGGTTCCGGCGTGAACGCATGCGAAACCGCCCGTTCATCTGCCGTTCATGTTGAAGGAAACATGCCCGGTGAATTGCGGTTTCGATCTGCTCAACGATGGGGAGACTGCCGGGACGGCGGCCACGCTGCGACCAGTTCGGCTACCGGCCCGGCAATCTCGCCCCTGTTATCGCCGGGGCGGCTTGAATCCGGCCGGAACCAGTTGTTCAGTCGCCGTTCAGCCGATTGTGGCCGCTCGCCGCATGCCGCCTTAACCCTGACGCTCGCGGTTTGTGCTAGTTTTTTCGGGCACGATTCGACCCCCTCCGGACCAAATGGCCATCGACGACCTTTTCGACGCAGACAGCAGACCCACCGGCACCCCGTCCCGCCGTTCCGCCGGCGGCAAACCGGGCAATGTGGCCAATGCGAACTCCTATTCGGCGGCCGACATCGAAGTCCTCGAA
>CAYRNE010000464.1:0-2261 GCA_964425245.1 uncultured Devosia sp. | reverse complement strand
GCCAGATGCCTTTGAGCCGAAGTTTGCCGACGCATAGCCGTAGCTGCCCGAGTAGATGGTGAGAATGCCCGCCTTCTCGCCGTCGATCAGCGCCCGGCAGGCCCAGTTGCCTTCGACAGGCGAAACCTGCGCAAGCGCCGGCGCGGCGGCAAGACAAAGGACGACGGCGGCAACGATTCGGATCATGGCTCAAGCTCCCCGGCGCAGCAGCTTCCCCAATCCGGGAACGCGGGTCAACGCCATGAGCAGCTTCAGCCGGAGCGGCATGCGGTAGTCGCGCAGCTTCACGAAGCCGACGAGCTCGGCGCTGTAAACGACTTCGCCCCGCTGGTTCACGCCGACGATGTCGTCGAGCAGCACCCCCCAGCCGGGCAGCGAATTGGACGGGCGCTTGCTGGTGATGGTCAGCGTGTAGTTCACCGTATCACCCGGCCGTACCGGCAACTTGAAGTCCATGCGGTTCACGCCGGGGGAGGGGCCCGGCTCGCCGGGTTCCTCGCCGCGCTGACGGTGCGCTTCGTCGTCGGCAAAGAGCATGTCGACGAACAGCCGGTGACCGACGACGACGGTGTGCCAGCCCGAAGCGATGAGCCCGCCGAAATGGCTCTGTTTCGCTTCCTCCTCGCTCAGGTGGAAGTACTGCGGATCGTAGAGTTTGGCGAAGCGGACGATCTCGTCCTCGGTGAAAGTGTGCGAGCCGAGCGGGTAGGGCTTGCCAACCTCGATTTCCTCGAACCACTGAGTCACTCGGCGGCCTCCGGGATGGGCACGGAGGGATCGCGCAGGCCGACCAGGTTGATGAGGTTCATGGTCATCATCTGCTCGCCCTTCTGGTTTCGGATGTCGAAGGCGATGATGACGATGCCGCGCTCGGGGTGGTGATGCGAACGGCGCAACGACGTAATCCGCGCGTCGCCGCCGATCGTATCGCCGGCCATCACGGGCCTCCTCCATTTGAGTTCGGAGAAGCCGAGGCTGCCCTGCGAGTCGACCTTGCTCAAAAATGCATCGACCAGCAGCCGGAGCGAGAGCGCCGCCGTCTGCCAGCCGCTCGCGGCAAGCCCGCCGAGGAGCGAGGCCTTCGCGACCTTTTCGTCGATATGAAAGGGAAAAGGATCGAACTCGCGAGCAAAGGAGACGATCATCTCCCTCGTCACCGTCGTCCGCCCCAGCGGGATCACCTCGCCGACGGCGAGGTCCTCGAAGTGCCGGCGATCGGCGGTGACGGGGTTCATGACGCTTGACGTATAGGTCAATTCCGGTGGCGGCAAGCCCGGCGCGGCGGCAACGACCCCGGGCGCTCAGGTGTTGAACTTGAACAGCATCACGTCGCCATCCCTCACGACGTAGTCCTTGCCCTCGTCGCGCGCCTTGCCGGCTTCCTTGGCCGGCACCTCGCCGCCGAGCGCCACGTAGTCGTCGAAGGCGATGGTCTGGGCGCGGATGAAGCCCTTCTCGAAATCGGTATGGATGACGCCCGCGGCCTGCGGCGCGCGGTCGCCCCGGTGGATTGTCCAGGCTCGCGCTTCCTTCGGACCGGCGGTGAAAAATGTCTGCAACCCAAGCAGTTGGTAGGCCTCGCGGATGAGCCGGTTCAAGCCCGGCTCGCGCAGGCCGAGGGTTTCGAGATATTCGCGGTGCTCCTCGTCGGGCAGTTGCGCGAGCTGGCTCTCGATCTCGGCCGAGATGACGATAACGGCGGCATCATGGGTCCTGGCGTATTCCTCCACGGCCCGGCTCATCGCGTTGCCGGTCGCGGCGGAGTCCTCGTCGACATTGCAGACATAGAGGGCAGGCTTGCTGGTGAGCAATTGCAGGTCGCGGAAGGCTTTCTCCTCCTCCCCCGTACGCTCGACAAGCCGCGCAGACTTGCCGGCATAGAGCAGCTCGATGGCGCGGTCGATAAGGCTCAGGGCGGCCTTTGCGTCCTTGTCGCCCTGTTTCGCTTTCTTCTCGATGCCGGGGCGGCGCTTCTCGAGGCTTTCGAGGTCGGCGAGCATCAGCTCGGTCTCGATCACCTCGGCGTCGCCCAGCGGATCGACACGGCCGGCGACGTGGACGACGTTGGGATCCTCGAAGCAGCGCAGCACGTAGGCGATGGCATCGCATTCGCGGATATTGCCGAGGAACTGGTTGCCGAGCCCTTCGCCCTTGCTCGCGCCTTTGACGAGCCCCGCGATGTCGACGAAGCTGATGCGTGCAGGGATGATCTGCGCGGACCCCGCGATCGCCGCGAGCCGCTCGAGCCGCTCGTCGGGCAC
>CAYRNE010000463.1:0-2262 GCA_964425245.1 uncultured Devosia sp. | reverse complement strand
GATGAAGCGCTAGACCCCGCAGGAGTCATCCGCCCTTCATGAGCATCAAGTTCGCGGCCATCGGCCTCACCCATTCGCATATTTACGGGCAGACCGATTGCCTGTTGCGCGCCGGCGCCGAGTTCGTGGCCTTCCACGAGCCGCTCGATGAACTCGCGGCGCCTTTCGCCGAGAGATATCCGCAAGCCAAGCGCGTCGCCGACCGCCGCGCCATCCTCGAGGATCAGGCCGTGCAGATGGTGCTGACGGCCGCGATACCGGCCGAGCGCGCCGAGATCTCGGTTGCTGCGATGCGGCACGGCAAGGATGTGATGAGCGACAAGCCGGGCATGACGACGCTCGAGCAGTTCGCCGAGGTCAGGCGGGTGCAGGCCGAGACCGGACGCATCTTCTCGGTCTGCTATTCCGAGCATTTCGAGACCCGCTCGACGGTGAAGGCCGGCGACCTCGTCGCCGCGGGCGCCATCGGCGAGGTCGTTCATACGGTGGGCCTCGGCCCGCATGCGCTCAACAACAACAAGCGTGCGCCTTATTTCTTCGATCGCCGGCAATACGGCGGCATCCTCGCCGACATCGGCTCGCATCAATGCGAGCAGTTCCTGTTCTTCTCGGGCGTGCTGAAAGGCGAGGTGATTTCGGCCACCGTGGCGAACCGCGGCCATCCGGAGCATCCCGGGCTGCAGGATGTCGGCGACATGCATCTGAGGACGCCGCGAACCACGGGCTATGTCCGGGTCGACTGGTTCACGCCCGCGGGGCTGCCGACCTGGGGCGACGGGCGCCTTACCGTTCTCGGCACCGAGGGCTACATCGAACTCAGAAAGTACATCGATATCGCCGGCGCGCCGGGGAAGGATCATCTGATCCTGGTCGACCGCAAAGGCGTGCACCGTATCGATTGCTCGAACGTCGAGCTGCCTTACGGCCGGCAGCTGATCGCGGACGTGCTCGATCGCACGGAGACGGCGATGCCGCAGGCCCGATGCTTCAACGCCATGCAGCTCGCGCTCGAAGCGCAACAGCTTGCCGAGCGCGGCACGGAGTGGGCGCGGTGAGCCGCGTCTTCACCGTCGCCGTTGTCGGCTGCGGCATTGGCCGGTCGCACATTGTCGAGGGGTATCTCCCCAACGCCGGGAAATTCAAGGTGATCGCCGTGTGCGACCTCAACCCCGAACGCATGAATGCGCTTGGCGATGAGTTCGGTATCGAGCGGCGAACGTCGCAGTTCGACGAATTGCTGGCGATGGACGACGTCGACATCATCGACATCTGCACCCCGCCGATGGTGCATTACGAACAGGTCCTGGCAGCTCTTGCCGAGGGCAAGCATGTCGTCTGCGAGAAGCCGCTCGTCGGCTCGCTCAAGCACGCCGACGAGGTGATCGCGGCGGAGAAGTCGGCCAAGGGAATGCTGATGCCGATCTTCCAGTATCGCTTCGGCAACGGCATCCAGCAGGCCAGGGCGATCATCGAGGCGGGGATCGCCGGCAAACCCTTCGTGGGTACGGTGGAGACGCTGTGGCGGCGGGAAAGGGCCTATTACGAGGTGCCCTGGCGCGGCAAATGGAAGACCGAGCTCGGCGGCGTGCTGATGGGCCACGCCATCCATCAGCACGATCTGTTCGTCTATCTGATGGGCCCGATCCGGAGCCTTTTCGGACGCACGGCGACGCGCGTCAATCCGATCGAGGTCGAGGACTGCATCTCGGCGTCCGTCGAACTCGAAAGCGGGGCGCTCGGCTCGTTTACCGCCACCCTGGGCTCGGCGGACGAGATCACGCGCATCCGGCTCGCGTTTGAGAACGTCACCTTCGAAAGCGACCACGCTCCCTATCAGCCGGGCACGGCGGCATGGAAGATCCTGCCGAGAAACGACGGGACGAAGGTGCGTATCGACGATGTGCTGCGTGACTGGAAGGACGTACCGCCGCGCTTCACGACACAGATGGCGCGGTTCTATGAGGCGCTCTCGGGCAAGGGTCCCCTGCCGGTGACGAGCGCCGATTCGCGCCGGGCGCTGGAGATCGTCACCGCGATGTATCATTCTTCCAGGATGCGTGAGGAGGTCGCGCTGCCCATCGGCCCCGACCATCCCATGTATGCGAGCTGGCTGCCTTCGGGGGTGGAATAGCCGATGTCGACAAGCGTGGCCCTGCAACGGGTGTTCAAGAAATACGGCGAGATCGAAGTCGTGCACGGCATCGATCTCAGCATCGATCCGGGCGAGTTCGTCGTTTTCGTCGGCCCCTCCGGCTGCGGCAA
>CAYRNE010000462.1:0-2273 GCA_964425245.1 uncultured Devosia sp. | reverse complement strand
ATGGGTTATCGACACCGGGCCGTTTTGAGCGGGTGGGGCGGTGGGGTCGCGGCCGCGTGCCAACGACGGTGGGCAGAGGCCGGCCCGGGACGTCCCTCATCGTGACGTATGAGAGCGGACCCGGCCCCTTGTGTCGAAGAGACCGGACTTGCCCTGTGCGACTGCCAGCTGCACGGCTCTGAGCACGGCGCCGAAGAGGGCCCCGGCTCGGCTTGCGCCGGCGGCACGGACCAGGTCAGCTTCGCTCAACCCGGTGTCCTCGAGCGTGCGGGCATCGGCGCGGTCCAGCCGGAGGATGTCGAGTTTCAACTCCCCGTTCCGCGTCTCGAGCTGAAGAATGCTCGGGTTCATCATTTCTCATCTCCCGGTGCGCTTGCTGCGATGGGAGGGAGGATGCTTCGGAGGCGCGTTCAGGGTCTTTGGCGGCGCGCTGAAATCTTCTGAATCGCCATGAAATTCACTTACTCGGGGAAGCCTGCCAGCCGCAGGCCTTCGAACACGATTTCGACGCGCCGCATGTCCCTTGCGTGCTGGCCGAGGCGGAGCCTTGCGATGGTCAGGTCCGGATTGAGCCGCAGCAACTCGCGCGCGTAATGCCGGGCCTCGTCCAGGCGGCGGAGATGCGCGTTTCCGGCGGCCAGCATCCAGTAGGTAGGGGTGTAGTAGGACGAGACCGCAAGCGACCGCTGGGCCCATTCCAGCGCCTCTTCGAACCGGCCTTCCGCCATCCGGATGTGCGAGACGCAGGTGAGTTGACCGTGCGCGCGATATTCGTTGGGGCTCAGGGTCAGCGCCCGAAGCTGGTAGCCATAGGCCTCAGAAAGATCGCCGGCGAAAAGGCATGCCACCCCCGCGGCTCCAAGGGCCAACGAGTCGTTCGGGTTCTCGGAAACCGCCCGAAGCACCAGATCCAGCGCCCCGTCGTATTCCTTGAGAACCAGCAGCATCATGGCGCAGCCGGAGAGCAGGCTGGAATCGCTGCCACAATGCGGCAGGACCTGCTCGAGCAGGGCACGGCCGCGATCGAGGTCGGCGACGGAGCTGCCCGGCACCTGGTGGAAATAGCCGGCGAGATATTCGTTGCCCGCGAGCATGGCGGCAGCGGCAAAGTCCGGATCGAGGCGAAGCGCCTCCTCGAGCAAATCGATCGCCCGCTTGCCGTCCCTGTAGAGAATGTGCGGCAGGGCCCGCAGATAGTGTTCATAGGCGGTGAGATTGGCCGACCGCTTGAGCCGGGCGCGCTCTACTTCCGCCTGGGTGATGCTTGGGTGGATGGCGCCGACCACGCCGCCGGTGATCTGGTCCTGAGCATCGAACAGGGCGGCCCGGGGGCCATCGAAGCGGTTGGCCCAGAGCTGCGTGCCGCTTTCCGTCTCGACGAGCTGCGTGTTGATGCGAAGCTGATCGCCGGCCGAGCGGATGGCACCCTCGAGGACGTAGCGGACGCCGAGCTCCTTGCCCACCTGCCGGACATCGAAAGAACGTCCCTTGTAGGCTCGCGCGGAGTTGCGCGAAACGACCGCAAAGGACTTGAACCGGCTCAGCGCCGTGGTGAGGTCGTCAACGATGCCGTCGGCGAAATATTCCTGCTCGGCATCCGCGCCGAGGCTCTGGAAGGGAAGCACCGCAAGCGCCGGCCGACGCTGCTCGGTGTGCTCCACTTCGGGCGCGGGTATCGGCATCCGGTAGCCGAGTCGCGGCACGGTAACGATCCAGTCCTGCCCCGATTGCTGTTCCCCGAGGGTCTTGCGCAGGGCGGCGATCTGAACGGCGAGATTGCTCTCCTCGACGACCATCCCCGGCCATGCCGCATCGAGCAGTTCCTGCTTGGTGACGATATTGCCCCTTGCCTCGAGCAGGACAGCGAGCAAAGCGGCGGCGCGAGCGCCCAATGTGAGCTGCACGCCGTCGCGCTGCAGTTGCAGGCTCGCCGGATCGAAGATGAATGGCCCGAATTCCGTGCGTTCGGCGAGCATCGCTGCAAGTATCCGCCCGCCGACCTGCCCCGGGGCCGGCGCCTTCACATTGATGTCACAGTCGAAGCGAAGTGAACAGGACTCCGAGTGACCGCGGTTTACTGGAACGCCGTCTCCGCAAACGAGCGGAGCTTGCGGGAATGCAGCCGCTCTGCCGGCTCCTCGCGCAGAATCTCCATGGCCCGCAAGCCAATGAGCAGGTGCCGGCTGACCTGCGTACGGTAGAAATCGGACGCCATGCCCGGAAGCTTGAGCTCGCCGTGGAGCGGCTTGTCGGAAACGCAGAGCAGGGTGCCA
>CAYRNE010000461.1:0-2275 GCA_964425245.1 uncultured Devosia sp. | reverse complement strand
GATCACCTGCTTGCTGCGGCGCATCTGCTTCAGCGCCCGCGCGACGCCCGCGGCGCCGCTGCCGATGTTGTAGACCCCTGCCAGGTCCGGGTGCTGGGTCAGGATGGACCGCATCAGCCGGAAGTTGAGATCCTCGTCGTCCTTGCCCTCGCGAAGCCCGACCACTTCGAGGTTGGGATATGCCTCCTGAACGATGTCCAGGAAGCCCATCTCGCGCTCGCCGTGGGCACGAGAGCTGAGGCTGCCCGCGATCATCGCCACCTTTGCCGGCCGGTTTCCGATGAAGCGTCCGAGAAGCTCGCCGGCCGTGCGTCCGGCGGCACGATTGTCGAGGCCGAAATAGGCGAGACGACCCGACCCTGCGATGTCGGAGATCAGCGTCACCAGCGGCACGCCATCGGAGCCGAGTTGCGCGACCGTCTCACGCACCAGCGGGTGTTCGACCGCCATGAAGGCGATGCCCTGGGCGGTCGCGGCGTGCTGCCGCAGCGCCCTGGCAAGCGCCTGAGGATTGAATGAATTGATGTATTCGACGAGCGGCGTCAGCCGCAGGCGCTCGAATTCGGCGGTCCGCGCGACGATCATCCGCCCCAGCATGCTGATGTAGCGGCTGCGTCCATTGGGCAGCAGGAAGACGATACGCGAGCGGGGCCCGACGTCGACGGCGCGCTGGTCGCGCTCGTCGATGTAGCCGAGTTGCATGGCTACCTCGAGGACCCGGCGACTTTTGGCGGGCTTCACCCCACCGCGATTATTCAGCACTCGGTCGACGGTCGCGGTTGAGACCCCCGCGACCTTCGCAATGTCCTGAACCGTCACCCTGTTCTGACCGGCAGTCTGTCCCTCATCCATCGATCAAAATCCATCAGCTTCTCGATTTGACCCTATCAACAATATCATCGTAACTGGGCCGCGAACAGGGCGATCCTGTCTCGAGGGACTGGTTGTGAGCAGATTCTTTGGTGAGATCAGGCAGGCTGGCTACGTCGTCGACGACATCGAGGCCGCCATACACCACTGGCACCATGTGCTTGGCGTGGGGCCATTCTTCTACAACGAGCGGGTGCCGATCCGGAATTACGTCTATCGCGGCGAGCACTATGAGCCGCACAACTCCGTCGCGCTCGCCAACTCCGGCGCACTGCAGATCGAGCTGATCCAGACGCGAAACGACGTTCCCTCAATGTACCGGGATTTCAAGGCCGCGGGCCGTCGCGGGCTGCAGCATTTCGCCTACTGGACCGAGACCTACGACGCGGACCTCGACCGCCTGATTGGCCAGGGCTTCAAACCCGTGATGAGCGGCGAGGTCGGCGATCGCGGACGCTTCGTCTATTTCGACACGGAGACACATCCGGGAACGGTCATAGAGCTCTCGGAAGTGCTTGGCCCGAAAGGGAAAATGTTTCGACTCATTCGCGAGGCGTCGCAGAACTGGGATGGCACCGATCCCGTGCGTCCCTTTCCGGACCTGACGAAACTCTGAGAGGACGACGTGCCCGGCGGGCAGCTTACCGCGCAGTACAGGATCGAGACGCCGCTTCCGCTGGAGCAGGTCGCCGAGATCATGGCGGGCGAGCAGTCCTGCGGTACGTTCACGAGGGTCAAGGGAGAAACGGACGATCTGCGCCGGCGTGCCCGGGCCGTCGTGGTCGACATCAACGATCTCGGCGAGACCGCCCCTTCCCTGCCGAGCGCCTGGCTCGCGCGCAAGGGCTTCACCGGGCACGTCCGGGCGGGAGCCGTGACGATCCGGTTCCCCATTGCCAACGTTGGCGCCAACCTCCCGACGCTGGCCGCCATCGTGGCCGGAAATCTGTTCGATCTCGGGGAAACGACCGGTCTGAGGCTCGAATCCATCGACCTGCCTGCGGATTTCCGGGCGAGGTTCCCGCTGCCGCGGCAGGGGATCGCGGGGACACGCGCCCTCGCCGGTCGTCCGGATGGTCCGCTGATCGGATCCATCATAAAGCCGAACGTCGGCCTATCGGCCGAGGAGACCGCCGCACTGGCCGCAAAGCTCTGCGAGGCGGGCGTCGACTTCATCAAGGACGACGAGATTTCCGCCAACCCGGACCACGCGCCGCTGGCCGAGCGGGTTCCGGCCGTCATGGCGGCGGTGCGCAGGCACGAGGAAAAGACCGGCAGACGGGTGATGGTCGCGTTCAACATCACGGACGAGACCGATGCGATGCGCCGCCACGCCGAGCTCGTCGGCCGCGAGGGCGGATCGTGCGTCATGGCCAGCCTCAACTGGTGCGGGTTCTCGGCGGTC
>CAYRNE010000460.1:0-2282 GCA_964425245.1 uncultured Devosia sp. | reverse complement strand
GGCGAGACCTCGATAAGGCCCTTCAGGCGGAGGCAACTCTGGCCGAAATCATCCGGGTGGCTGGAACTACGCTCTCGCATCCCTTGTATGGCGTCCGCAGGACAGAACTGCTGCCCACCGACCGCCAGCGCCTGCGGCCCAAGCTTGAAGAGCTCCTCAACGCATTAGCGGATGCTGACAAGACTACGTCCGCGGTCGCGCGGGGACTTGGGCTGGATGGCGCACAATCCCCGATCGTGGCCGAGAAGATCTCCGATGTCGTGGTGCACATTGCTTCGCTCAGTGCGGAGGCGGCGCCCTTCGCCGCGGCGATTGCAGCGCATGGTGGCATTGACCGCGCCCGGATGCTTGCAGAGATCGGGCGCCAATTCGCGATGGTTCGCGATCGGGAAGCGGGCGTGTTCCAGCCGGCGGCGCTCACGGCAGGTGTCGATCACCTGCGAACCGGCCTCGCAGCTGGGCATAGCTTCTTTGGTCGCTTCGGAAGTGCTTATCGGCGTGCATCAGCTGAACTGGGGTCACTTCTTTCCGGCCCCCTGCCCAAAGCCCAACCTGATCGTCTAGCGCTGCTGGACCGTCTGATGGAGCTTCGAGCGAACACGGCGAGTCTAAAGGATCTCGGTGCAACGGGATCCGAACTGCTCGGTGGCCTGTGGGCCGGTGAGCACACCGATTTCAGCGCACTCGAGGAAGCAGTGGAGTGGGTGTCGCGCCTACTGCAAGCTGCGGTGAGTGTGAACGCTGGCATGGCGGTGGATCTGCGCCGTCACAACCCCAGCGACCTGCAGGCGCTTAGCGGGGCGGTTGCCAGAAAGGCACATTTCGCTGGGGAGCTTGCTGCTGAGGTGATCGCCACGCTCGACGTCGATCTGGCGAGTCTCCTTGGCACGGAAACAGCTAGCAGTGTTCCCTTCAGCGAACTGAGGGTTCGCGCAGAGAGCTGGCTCAATAATCTGCACCGCCTTGATGAGTGGGCGCGGCTGCAGATTGCCGATGCGCAATTGCGGAATATCGCGGGAGACGCGGTCGCGGATGCGCTTGCAGCTGCCGAGATTGGGCCTAGCGACCTCATCGGTATCATCCGACATACCCATGCCGAGGCCATGTATCGTCAGTTCGCGGCCTCGCAAAGTTGGCTCACGCGTTTGACTGCGCAAGAGAAGGCCGAACTCGTCGGCAGCTTCCAAGACCGAGAGCGGACGCGCCGGGAAGCGATCTCCAAGTTAATTCGCGCCGAACACCTGGCGCGCATTCCCCGAGGGGGACTGGGAGCGATGGGGGTGATCCGATCCGAGATTGGAAAGAAGCGCGCACATAAGCCGATACGCCGGCTCGTGAGTGAGGCCGGGCCAGCAATCCAGCAACTCAAGCCGGTCTTGCTGATGAGTCCCATATCCGTGGCACAGTTTCTCCCGCCGGGACTCATGAGCTTCGATCTCCTCGTCATCGACGAGGCTTCCCAGGTTCGACCTGAGGACGCCATTGGCGCGATTGCCCGGGCGCGGCAGGTTGTTGTCGTTGGCGACAAGCGACAGCTGCCGCCCACCTCCTTCTTCGACCGAATGATATCGGATGAAACTGACGAGGAGGCGGAGGACGACCTGCCGGAGCAGACCCAACCGCAGGCTGCGAGAGCCACCGAGCTCGAAAGCATCCTCAGGCTGTGCGAGGCACGAGGCCTCAGCAGCCGAATGCTCAAGTGGCACTATCGATCGCGACATCCGTCGCTTATCGAGGTGTCTAACGAGGTGTTCTATTCCGACAGTGGAGGACTGATCCTCTTTCCGTCCCCTGACCCTACACGGGATATCGACGGGCTATCGCTCCGGCGTGTAGCTGGCGCCTACGATCGAGGGGGCAAACGGCATAATGCCATTGAGGCCGAAGAAGTAGCGAAGGCCGTGGCGGAGCATGCCAAACGCTTCCCGAAGCGATCGCTTGGTGTTGTCACCTTCTCCACCGCTCAGCGGGACCGGATCAATGAGAGCCTGGCGCATCTTCGACTCACTGACGAAGCGCTCGATGAGTTCATGCGCGAGGGGCGGACGGAAGAGTTCTTCGTCAAGAGCATCGAGAACGTTCAGGGGGACGAACGCGACGTCATATTCATTTCCGTCGGCTACGGACCTCGGATTGCCGGTTCGAGACTGGACAGCATGGCGTTCGGTCCTGTCTCTAGTGAGGGGGGCGAACGCCGCCTGAATGTGCTTTTCACCCGTGCCCGCTTCCGGACCCTGGTATTCGTTTCTTTCGACCCTAACGATATCGATACGACAAGGACG
>CAYRNE010000459.1:0-2301 GCA_964425245.1 uncultured Devosia sp. | reverse complement strand
GCTTTCAGCACATTGGCGAAGCGGCAGACGCGCTCGTGGAGCTCAAGGTACGTGACCCTCTCTACCTCGCCATTCGGATCGTCCGGCTCGAAGATGATCGCGACCTGATCGCCACGTTCCGCGAGGTGGCGGTCGAGGCAGTTGGCCGCAACGTTCAGCACCCCGTCCTCGAACCACTTGATCGATATGTCCGGGTACTGGAACGAGGTGTTCTTGACCTTGGTGAACGGGCGAATCCAGTCGATCCGCATGGCCTGCTCGGACCAGAAGCCCTCCGGGTCGGAAACGGAGCGGGCGTAGAGGATCTCGTAGTCCTCCGCGGTAAGGGCTGCGGCCCGCTGCCCGCGGGCAAGGGCATGCTCGTTCACGGTCGTTCCTCTCTCCTGTCAGATCGCCAGATATTCGTGGCGCAGATCCTTGTTGTCGAGCACGTCTTTAGCCGAACCGGAAAAGACGACCTCGCCTGTGTCGAGTATAACCGCACGGTCCGCTAGATTCAGTGCCGCGATCGCGTTCTGCTCGACGATGATTGTGGTGATACCGAGACCTTTGATTTCGTTGAGAATTCTCTCGATCTCCTGGACGATCACGGGCGCCAGCCCCTCGTAGGGCTCGTCCAGCAGCAGCAGCTTTATGTCGCGGGCAAGCGCGCGGGCGATGGCGAGCATCTGTTGTTCGCCGCCCGAAAGCGTGACGCCCTCCTGCCGCCGGCGCTCAGCCAGCCGCGGGAAATGCGTATAGATGCGATCCAATTCCCAGCCACTGCCGGGGGCGACCTTAGCGAGCGTCAGGTTCTCCTCGACGGTCAATCCCGAAATGATGCGGCGGTCCTCAGGCACGAGCTGAATGCCTGCCCGCGCGGCCTCGAATGCCTTCATTTGATGCACCGGCCTGCCGTCTAGCCAGATTTCGCCTTGCTTCAGCGACGGGTCGCCGGCCCGCGCGATGGTACGCAGGGTCGAGGTCTTGCCGGCGCCGTTCCGGCCGAGCAGCGCGAGAATTTCGCTGTGCCGCATGTCGAGCGAAACGCCCTGCACGATGTAGCTTTCGCCGTAGTACGCGTGAATGTCGCGCACGGCGAAGTACGGTGTCTCGCGCGGTGCGGCGGCATCAACAGCGCGGGCATCGGCAGCGATGGCAGTGTCCATGGTGATTGCGCTCATCAATGGGCTCCCCCGAGATAGGCCTCCTGGACCTTGGGATTGCCGCGGACTTCATCGGGCATACCTTCGGCGATGATGCGGCCTCCCGCAAGCACGGTGATCTTGTCAGCCAGCGAAAAGACGACGTGCATATCGTGCTCGATGATGATCTTGGTCATGCCGCGTTCCTTGATCTTCTTCAGCAGATCGATCGTCGTATTCGTGTCGTGGCGGCTCATGCCGGCGGTCGGCTCGTCGAGCAGCAGGAGCCGCGGACGCTGGATCAGGCACATGGCGAGTTCCATGCGGCGCTTGTCGCCTCGCGAAAGCGCGCCGGCGTGATTGTGCCGGCGATCGGCAAGCCCCACGTCCTCGAGAACCTGCTCCGCCTCCTCCCGAATGCCGACTTCGCTTTCAAGCGCACGGAACATGTTGATCCTGAACGCCCCGTCGCGCTTGGCGAAGGCGGGTGCCATGACGTTTTGCAGTACCGTGAGGTCCGGGAAGATTTCCGGCGTCTGGAAGACCCGCGCGACGCCCATCTGATTGATTTCGTGCGGGCGCTTGCCGGTCAGTACCTGGCCGTCGAAGACCACGGCGCCGCGCGTCGGTGCGATGCGTCCGATGACGATATTGAGGAGCGTCGACTTGCCCGCGCCGTTCGGGCCGATGATCGCGTGCGTCTTGCCCTCTTCGATGGCGAGATCGATGTCGCTCAGCGCGTGCAGGCCGGCAAATTTCTTGTGCACGTCATCGACGTGGAGCACGACGTTGCTGTCACCAGTGGCCATGGCCGCCTTCTCCTATTCAGCCGGCTGCGTTCGTGCCGCGTTGTGCGGTGCCGCGGCGCGGCGCCTGAAGAGCGTCGTGACCCGACGAACGCCTTCCATGATCCCGCCGGGCAGGAAGACGACGATCAGAACGAACATCAGGCCGAGGGTGAGATGCCAGCCTTCGCCAACGAACTTCGAGGCCACTGCGACCGCAAACTCCTGGACCCCATCGGGCAGCCAGTTGAGGGCGCGGTTCAGCACGCCCTCGTTGAAGGCCGAGAAGATGTTCTCGAAGTACTTGATCAGCCAGGCGCCGATGACCGGTCCGACGAGCGTACCGACGCCGCCGAGAATGGTCATCAGGACCACCTCGCCCGAGGCCGTCC
>CAYRNE010000458.1:0-2305 GCA_964425245.1 uncultured Devosia sp. | reverse complement strand
ATTGAAGAGGAGCGTGCTGAGTTGGATCGGTACTCATTGCTTTTATCAGTACGGCTTTCGACAATTTGGAAAAAGGTCCCGGTTGTACTTTCCGGAGATACTGGGGGGGCTGGATTTCATTAGTATTGGTAGCGACGTTAGCATATTTGATGGGGCCTGGATTATGGCATTGCCCCTAAAAAATAGAAGTGCGCCCAATATACTGATCGGTGATAATGTATACATTGGACGTCGACTGCATCTGGTTGGGGTTGCGCAGGTAGTCATTGATCGGAATGTTCTGATTGCCGATAATGTTTTTATCACGGATTCGACTCATTCTTACAAGGATATGAATGTTGCAATTAAGAATCAGCCAATCGAGCATATTGGCGATGTCCACATAGGAGAGGGAGCTTGGATCGGTGAGAACGCTGTGATAAATGGCGTGTGCGTTGGGAGGAATGCGATTGTTGGAGCGAACAGTTTCGTTAACCGAGATGTTCCCGACAACTGTGTTGTGGCCGGGGCCCCGGCAAGGATAATCACGAGGGGTATGTCACGTGCAAAATAAGAGGGTTCTAGTTGTGTGCCCCGAGTTCTACGAGTATCCATCGATAATAGTTGAGGCTATAGAAAGTCAAGGTTATGACGCGGATCTTGTCTTTGATACACTTGGAATCAATTACCGACTGGCAAAGAATGTTCATCTGGACATTATTAGCAGGAAGCTGTGGTCATCATTCAACAGGAGTCTTTATGAAAAGTTGCGCTCAGGAAGCTACGACATCCTTTTTATTATTAGAGGGGAGTACGTTCGCGTTGATACGCTTAGTAGACTTAGGGCCGAATTACCTTGTCTGAAGGTCGTTATGTACCAGTGGGATTCTGTGCGTAACCTGGATTATCGGAAGAAGTTGGCCTTTGTTGATGCAGTATTCACATTTGATCCTGAGGACGCTAAAAACCTATCAATTCACTATTTGCCTCTTTTTCATACTGGTATGAAAAAGAGGGGCGAAAAACAAAAGAAATATGATTACTCATTTATTGGCTCTCATCATGGCGATCGTTTGGCAGTGATCCAAAAATTGCAGAAGATTATCGAGGAGGACGGGCGGAGCTTTAGTTGCTATCTTTACACGCCGTTTTTGGTGTGGCTGAGGGATGCGGTTGTACGAGGCAAGCGCTTACCTCTTAAGTATTTTAGATTTCGAAAAATAGCCCATAGCAAGGTGCTGAGCATTTTTCAAGATTCGACCGTAGTGGTCGATATTCATTCGAAGACCCAATCTGGTTTTACAATGCGTTCCTTTGAGGCTATTTCGTCAGGGGCCAACTTACTTACGACGAATGAGAGCATGAGGTCACTTGATGATAAGATCTTCGTTTTTTCCAGATCTCTGGGGGAATCGGATGTGCTGGTTGTGAGATCAGCCTTTGAAGTTAAGCCTAAGGGGGGCCTAACAATAGGAGTTCATATATGTGATTGGGTTCAGGTTATCATGGGTTCGGTATAGCTAAGTGACGAAATATACATTCAGCTCATACGTTTTACTCGCTTCATTGCTAGCGTCATCTGGATCAGTATTGTCGGTCTTCAGTTCAGCAGGGTTCTATGCCTTAATTGCAGGAACCTTAGGCGCGATTTTAACTGGGCTGATGACTGGGATGTCATATAGAATTAGAATGATTGATGCGGGACGCGTAGCTATCCTTTGTATAGGTTTCATAATTCTCTCGTTTCCGGCGCAATTTGAAAATGGAATGTCAGGTGACTATTTTAATCTTCTGCTGAGGTTAACTCTGTCTGGTGTATGTATGCTATTGGTGTCTGCGAGCGGAGATGTCGAAGGTATACTGGTTAATCTGATTGCAGTACTCGTGCTCATGTCACTGGTTGGTTTTGCGTACTCTAATTTGAGTGACTTTGGCTATACGAGTAAATCTACTGGTGAATACGAAGTCGATACCATTTTGTACTTATTTAACCGTGCTTCTACGCAAGATGTTTTTGGGTATCACGTTTACCGAAATCAAGGCGTTTTCTGGGAGCCAGGATTATTGCAGATTTATGCGAATATCCTTCTCGCAGATTCTATTGTAAAGAAGCGGCTCTTTTGTCTTGGAATAAGTATTCTATGCATTTTGACAACTCTTTCTGCCGCTGGGATGCTAATTATGACCACGGTGCTAATGATAAATTTTAGATCGATAAGGACAGGTCTTATTCTTAGATTGGCTATAGTTGTTATAGGCTCTGCGTTGGCGGCGTATTTTGCGTATAAAAAAGTCTTCGAAACTGGTATTGTTTCTGCTTCTGCTC
>CAYRNE010000457.1:0-2317 GCA_964425245.1 uncultured Devosia sp. | reverse complement strand
TCCGCCCGACATCGGTATGAGACCGGCAATGAGGTTGAGCGTCGTCGTCTTGCCGCAGCCGGAAGGCCCGACCAGCGCGACGAACTCGCCGTCGTTGATCGTCAGCGAGACGTTGTTGACCGCAAAGACGTTACCGTAGTTCTTGACGACGTTCTTGAGGACTACCTGGGCCATTGTTCCCAATCTGGCGGTTGGCGCGCGGCGCGCGGGGATCGACGGACGTCAGTGCTTCACCGCTCCCTCGGTGAGCGCCCGGACGAAGTAGCGTTGCAGGACGAGAAACATCACGACGACCGGCACGCTCATGACGAAGCTCATCGCCATCAGACCCGGCCAGTCGGTGGTGTTCTCCGAAAAGAAGCGCTGGATGCCGACGGGCAGCGTCATCTGGTTGTTATGGGTGAGGAACGTGTAGGCGTAGATGTACTCGTTCCAGGCGCCGATGAAGCTGTAGATCGCCGTCGCGATGATACCCGGGGTCGAGAGCGGCATCACGACGAGGAGGAAGGCCTGCAGGCGCGTCGCGCCGTCGATGCGCGCGGCCTGCTCGAGCTGGATCGGGATGTTGTCGTAGAATCCCTTGAGCAGCCAGATCGCAAGCGGCAACCCGAACGTTAGGTAGGTAAGGATCAGCGATCCATGCGTGTTCACGAGGCCGAGCCAGCGCATCAGGATGAACAGCGGCACGAGGAAGATCACGGCCGGAAACATGTTGCGCAGCAGCACGGCGAAGAACAGGAACGTGCGTCCGGGGAACCGGAAGCGCGAGAAGGCGTAGGCGGCGGGCACGGCAACGGCGACCGCGAGAACGGTCGTCATTATCGACACCCAGAGGCTGTTCCAGAAGTAATGCAGGAAGTCCGCGCCCACGCTGTTGTTGGGGTCGAGCAGCTTGGCGTAGTTGGAGAGCGTTGGCTCTGCGGGCCACCATTGCGGCGGATACTGCATCGCCGCAAAACCCGACTTCAGCGACGTGAGGAACATCCACAGCATCGGCAGCGCCGAATAGGCGACCATGAAGACGAGAAAGAACCGGCCGGCCCAGCGCCAGCCGTCGAAGCGCCAGCGCCGGCGACGCGGCAGTGCTCCGGCTTCGGCAACGGCGGTCATGCGCCTTGCCTCGCGCTGTCGCCGCGGCTGAGGGCGCGGACGTAGAAGTAGCCGAGCGTCATCAGGATGATGAAGAGCAGCACCGAATAGGCCGAGGCGACGCCCCAGCGCTGCCGGCCGAAGGCCAGCTCGTAGATGTGCGTGATCCAGATGTGCGAAGCGTTCGACGGTCCGCCGCCCGTCATGATCCAGGGGATGATGAAGGAGTTGAAGTTGGAGACCGCGAGCAGCAGCACGGTCACCATCGACACCCCCTTGAGGTGCGGAAAAGTCACGTGCCAGAAGCGGTTCCAGGCGTTGGCGCCATCGACCTGCGCGGCGCGGAGCAGCTGGTCGGGGACGGTCTGCAGTCCCGCCATCAGCATGATCATGGCGAACGAGAATTCGCGCCATATGTTGACGACGATGAGCGAGGGCAGAACCGTGTGGACGCTGTCGATGAAGTTGGGCGGCCGGTCGGCAAGGCCGAGCCCGACAAGGGCGGCGCCGATGACCCCGAAATCGGAGTGATAGAGCCAGCGCCAGACATAGGAGGCGGCGACGGCGCTCACGACCCACGGAACGAGCAGGATGGCCCGCAGCACGCCGCGGCCAGGAAATTCCCGATGCAGCGCCAGCGCGCAGCCGAGGCCCAGCAGAAAGGCGACGGCGGTCGAGCCGAGCGTCCAGACGACCGTGTTGCCGGTCACCTTCCAGAACACGCTACTCGTCAGGATGCTCGAATAGTTGTCGATCCCGGTGAAGATCTTGTCGCGGAGCTGCAGGCTCGGCGGCGTGTCGTAGAACGACAGCTCGGCGGTGTAATAGACGGGATACGCGATGACGATCATCATGACGACGATCGCGGGAAGCACGTAGCCGTAGTCCGCGCGGTGCTGCCAGACCCGCTTGGCGAGGCCGGCCTGTTTCGGGACGCCGATCTCGCTGTCGGCAAAGATGGGTTGCCCGGTAGCCGTACTCAATGCGCTGGTCCCCGACGTCGTCCAGAAGTGGACCGGCATCCGCCGGGATGCCGGTCCAGTTGGCGAAGGGTGCGGCTAGAGACCGCCACCCATGAGGTCCCTGACCTTCTGTGCCGCGTCCTCGGCGGCTTCCTCCACGGTCATGGCCCCGGTGAGAGCATTCTGCATCATGTCGGGAACGATGATATTCATGATCTCGGGCGACTCGGGAAGAGCCGGGAAGGGTATGCCGTAGGGCAGCATCG
>CAYRNE010000456.1:0-2329 GCA_964425245.1 uncultured Devosia sp. | reverse complement strand
GACACGGATCGCGAGCGTTCGACCGAGGAGGCGGTGCAGGCGATCTTTGACGGACTCTCGTGGCTTGGCCTCAATTGGGACAGCGAACCGACGATGCAGTTCTCGCGTGCCGGGCGGCATGCCGAGATCGCCCGCGAGCTGCTCGCAAAAGGGCAGGCATATTACTGCTATTGCTCGCCCGAGGAGCTGGCTCAGATGCGGGAGGAGGCTCGCGCCGCGGGCAAGCCGCCGCGCTATGACGGCCGCTGGCGCGACCGCGACCCTTCCGAGGCGCCCGAAGGCGTATCGCCGGTCATCCGCATCAAGGCCCCGCAATCCGGGGAGGTCGTGGTCCACGATCATGTGCAGGGCAAGGTCGTGTTCAAGGCCGAGAATCTCGACGACTTCATCATCCTGCGGTCCGACGGCACGCCGACCTACATGCTGGCCGTGGTTGTCGACGACCACGACACGGGCGTTACGCATATCATCCGCGGTGACGATCACCTGACCAACGCCGCGCGCCAGATCGTCATCTACAACGGCATGAACTGGGACATCCCTGAGATGGCCCACATCCCGCTCATTCACGGGCCCGACGGCGCGAAGCTTTCCAAGCGCCACGGCGCGCTGGGCGTCGCCGCCTATCGTCAGATGGGGTACCTCCCCGAGGCGATGATCAACTACCTCGCCCGTCTGGGCTGGTCGCACGGCGACGACGAGATTTTCTCGTCCGGGCAGATGGTCGAGTGGTTCAGTCTCGAGGGGCTGAACAAGGGCGCCGCCCGCTTCGATTTCGTGAAGCTCGAAAGCATAAACGGCCACTATATCCGTGCGGCGGAGCCGGAGCGGCTTTACGATGTGATGGTCGCGACCGCGAGGGAGCTTGGCCGGGATCGGGATGCGGAGGGCCTCACGGCCAACCGCGAGACGGTCCTCGCCGCCCTGCCCGAACTGCAGCCCCGCGCCAAGACGGTGCTGGAGCTCATCGATCTCGCCCAGTTCATTTATGCCACGCGGCCCATCGCGGTCGATAAAGCGGCAGCCGCACAACTTACCGACGAGGCGCGGGCACACATCGCCGAGTTCATCGAGATGCTCGGTCGCCTCGACAACTGGAGCGTCGAGGCGATCGACGCATCGGCGAGGCAGTTCGCGGCGGCCAAGGAGCTGAAGCTCGGCAAGATCGCGCAGCCACTGCGCGCCGCGCTTACCGGCCGCACCATCTCGCCAGGCATTTTCGAGGTGATGGTTCTCATCGGCCGCGAGGAAGCGCTCGCCCGGCTTTCCGACCAGGTTTTCCGGTCCTGATCGGGCTGACTGATTAGGTCAGCCATATTCACCCATGTGTTGCGCGCATGGGGTAAATCGGATACGCCAACGGCGGCACCCGAACGATCAAGTAGGCCCGAACTCGGCTACTTCTTAGCCCCGCGGGCCGCTAAGGAGAGCGAGCATGAGCGACACCGTGGCCAAACTCACCATCGGGGACAAAACCTACGAGTTTCCGGTGCTCACGGGTTCGGTCGGCCCCGATGTCATCGATATCCGATCGCTCTACTCGCAGACCGGGATGTTCACCTACGACCCCGGTTTCACCTCGACCGCGGCCTGCGACAGCTCCATCACCTACATCGACGGCGACGCCGGGGAGCTCATGTACCGCGGCTATCCGATCGACCAGTTGGCGGAGAACAGCAACTACCTCGAGGTCTGCTACCTGCTGCTCTACGGAGAGTTGCCGAACAAGGTGCAGATGGCGGATTTCGAGCAGCGCGTCACGCGGCACACGATGGTGCACGAGCAGATGCACTATTTCTATCGCGGCTTCCGCCGCGACGCGCACCCGATGGCGATCGTCTGTGGCGTCGTCGGGGCGATGGCCGCCTTCTACCACGACTCGATCGACATCAACGATCCGGAGCAGCGCGAGATCGCCTCGATCCGGATGATCGCCAAGATTCCGACGATTGTGGCGATGGCCTACAAGTACTCGGTCGGACAGCCGTTCGTTTACCCGCGGAACGACCTCGACTACGCGTCGAATTTCCTCCGCATGTGCTTCTCTGTGCCGGCCGAGGATTACGTCGTCAATCCGGTGACGGCGCGGGCGATGGATCTCATCTTCACGCTGCACGCCGACCACGAGCAGAACGCCTCGACCTCGACCGTCCGCCTTTCCGGCTCGTCGGATGCCAACCCGTTCGCCTGCATAGCAGCGGGCGTCGCCTGCCTCTGGGGGCCCGCTCATGGTGGCGCCAACGAAGCCGCGCTCAACATGCTGCGTGAGATCGGTTCGCCCGACCGTATTCCGGAGTTTCTCGCGCGGGCGAAGGACAAGAACGATCCG
>CAYRNE010000455.1:0-2358 GCA_964425245.1 uncultured Devosia sp. | reverse complement strand
GACGTTGTTGGCGGTGAAGGCGCCGACCACGTCGCCGCGCGATTCGATCAGCGAGATGATCGAGTTGGCGGGATCGTTCATGTCAGCCGCGACGCCCACGTTCTCCGGCCCGGCATCGACCTGGAAATTGCCCAGAATGCCGGCGGCATCGAGGCTCTTGACGATCGCCTCGTAGGCGGAAGTCACGCGGTTGTTGACCTCCACGTTGCCCATCGCGGTGTCGTTGGGCAGGATGATCGAGCCCGAGGTGATGCCCCGGTCCTGCAGGCACTTGACCAGGGCTTCGCCCGCGATCGCCGCCGCCGATGCGTCCTGGCCGGTATGGCTGATCGCGTTGCGTTCGAGGATGTTCGGATCGAACGAGTTGGTCGTCGCGATCGGAATCCTGTTGGTGCGCGCGGTCCGCACGATGTCGTCATAGGCGCCGACCTGCGGCGTGGTGAAGATCAGGCCGTCGAGCGTCGGATCGTTGATGATCTGGTTGAGGATTTCGAGCTCGCGGGCGGGGTCGTCCGTGGGCGATTCCGAGCCGAGCAACAGGACCTTGGCGCCGATCAGATTGGCGGCGACGGTGGCGCCGACATAGACCGGGTCGAAGAAGCCGTTGCCGGCCGTGTGGGTGACGATCGCGAAGGTCAGGACGCCGTCGTTGGAATGGAAGTCCTTCGTCGCCGGGTCTTCCTTGGCGGCTTCCTCGAAGCTGTATCCGCCCACGGCTTGCGAAATGCTGCCCGATTGGGCAATCGCTGCGGTAGAGGCTGCGGCCACCAGCGCCACGGCGCTGATGCCCCCCAGAAGATGCTTCATGCTTTCCTCCCTTTCGCCGGGGTTCGTTTCCGGCTGACTAATAGAGTTGCAATTAATTAGCAGCGTTTCAAGTGCAATGAGGAACGTTAATCAGGCGGACCGCGCGGCCGTTCGAAATCCTCAGGATAACCGGTAGAGGCGCTCGGCATTGCGGTGGAAGAGTCGCATTTTCTCGTCTTCGCTCGCCCCGGACACGATCTCTTTGGCCGCGGTCACCCAGGATGTCAGGTTGGCAAAGAGCGTGACGACGGGGTGGTCGCTGCCGAAAACCACGCGGTCCCAGCCGAAGAGTTCGATGACGTGCTCGACGTAGGGGCGGAGGTCGGCGACGGTCCATCCCTCCCGAACATTGGCCAGAATGCCCGAGACCTTGCAGACGACGTTGGGCAGCCGGGCGATGCCGGCCATCGGTTCCGCCCAGCTGTCCCACTCCCGCTCCGCGATTTTCGGGTTGCCGCAATGGTCGAGGATGAACTGCACCTCCGGACAGGCCGCGGCGAGGCGCCTCGCCACATCGAGTTCGTGGCTTTTGACGCAAAGGTCGAAGGTCATGCCGAACGAGGGGAGCAGCGCCACGTTGGCGATGAACGTAGAGGTTTGCGAGAGTTCGGGCGGCTGGTGCTGCAGCAGCCGCCGCACGCCCCTCACCCGCCCGAGCCCGGCGAGCTTTTCGAGGTGGGCGGGAAAATCCGGATGCTCCGGCCGGCCGTTCGCGATCGCCCCGAGGATGCGTTCGTCGAGGCCGAGCACGAACGCGCTTTCCTCGAGCATCTGCGGCTCGGCGACGTCGACCTCCATGTGAAGGGCGGCCTCGATGCCGAGCGGCGCGGCTTCCGCCCAGTAGCTTTCGGCCGTCCACTGCCGGTTGAGCTTGGGCGAATTGGCGAGCCAGGGATAGGAGAGCCGGTCCTGATAGACGAGGTGGAGGTGGGTATCGAGAATGCGCATGCTGCCCCCTGCGAATTGGGCGATGCTAAGGGTCGGGCGGCAGACGTCAACCGCTTGAGCCGGCTTGTTGGCTTGCCCGCGACACGCTAGGCAGCGCTCGGCCGGCACGGCAGGCCGGCGCCCAGACGATTCCGGAGGACGCTTCGAATGGCCGATCTCAGCGGCAAGGTTACCCTCATCACGGCAGCAGCGCAGGGGATTGGCCGCGCCGCGGCCCTGGCCTTCGCGAGGGCCGGCGCACAGGTGGTCGCCACCGACATCAATGCCGCAAAGCTTGCCGAGCTCGACGGCACGCCCGGCATCACGACCCGCCTCCTCGACGTCCTCTCCGATGAGGCGGTGAGAACGGCCGTCGCCGAGATCGGCCGCATCGACGTGCTCTTCAACTGCGCGGGCGTCGTCCACAACGGGACGATCATGGAGATGAGCGACGCCGACCTCGAATTCGCGCTCAGTCTCAACCTCCGGGCGCAGGTGAGGACGATCAGGGCGGTGCTGCCGCAGATGCTGGAGCGCAAGGACGGCGCCATCATCAACATGGCGACGGTCGCGAGCTCGGTGACGGCCGTGCCGAACCGCGCGGCCTATTCGATCAGCAAGGCG
>CAYRNE010000454.1:0-2361 GCA_964425245.1 uncultured Devosia sp. | reverse complement strand
CCGTCTTTGACGCGGTGGTTTTGAGCGCTCGTTGGTCTGCGACAGCGGTAAGCTCGGACCTTTTCGCAGGTCCATGATTACCGAGCAGCAATACCAACGACTAATGAACGAGTATGAATCGAGCGGCGTGGTGGACCACGCCGCGATGAAAGCGGGTATGGACCGCAAGACCGCCCGGCGTTACCTGCGCGCGGGCCAACGACCCGCCGAGCTGCGCAAGCCCCACACCTGGCGCACGCGGGAAGATCCGCTGGCGGCGATCTGGCCCGAGGCCGAGCGCTGGCTCCAGGAGAGCCCCGAAGTGGAGGCCAAAGCGCTGTTCGAGCACCTGCTCGCGGCGCATCCCGGCAAGCTCGACGGGCGCGCGCTGCGCACCTTTCAGCGCCGCACCACGGATTGGCTGCACCGCCATGGGCCGCCCAAGGAGGTGTTCTTCGCGCAAGTGCACACGCCGGGCGAGTGTATCCAGACTGACTGGACCAACGCGAACGAACTCGACGTCTCGATCGCCGGCGAAGCGTTTCCGCATCTGCTCTGCCACTCGGTCCTGCCGTATTCCAACTGGGAGTGGGCGACGCCGTGCCGCTCGGAGTCGGGGCTGTCGCTCAAGTCTGGCCTGCAAGCGGCGCTCTGGGAGCTGCAGGGCGTGCCACGCTTTTCCCAAACCGATCAAAGTTCGACGGCCACGCATCAGATCAAGCGCGACGAGAGCCGGCGCGGCTTCAACACCGAGTATGTCGCCTTGTGTCAGCACCTCGGTCTCCAGCCGCGGGCGATCGCCGTCGCCAGCCCCAATCAAAACGGCGACGTGGAAGCCGCGCAAGGTGTCCTCAAGCGCCGGCTCAAAAACCAGCTGATCCTGCGCCGGAGCCGCGACTTTCCGTCGACGGCGGCCTACGCCGAGTTCGTCGCCGGCGTATGCCGGGCGGCCAACGCGCTGCGCACGGCAAAGCTCGCCGAGGAACGCCTCGCGTTGGCGGCGCTGCCGCCCGCGCGCTTTCCGGAGGCCGAGGTCATCACGGTGCGCGTGTCGAGCTACTCGACCGCGCGCGTGCGCGACTGCGCCTACTCGGTGCCCGCCCGTTTGATCGGCGCCTTTGTCCAGGCGCATGTGAACGAAGCAACGGTGCGTTTCGTGTATCGCGGCGAAGAAGCCGCCTGCTATCCGCGCTCCATCGGCCGGGCGCCGCGCATCGATTACCGGCACGTCATCGCTTCCCTGGTGAAGAAGCCCGGTGCGTTCGCGCGCTATCTCTACCGCGAGGAGCTGTTTCCGCGGCCGGTGTTCCGCCAGGCCTACGACCGACTCGTCACAGTCGAGGAGCACAAGGCCAGCCCCCGTTATCTGCGGTTGCTGCAACTGGCCGCGGACTTCGGCGAAGATCGCGTCGCCGAGCGCCTTGGCGCCTTGTTGCGCGAAGGCGAGTTGCCCCTGGCCGAGGTAATGGAACACCAACTACGCGAGCCCGTCCCGACCCGGCCGGCGGCGATCACCGTCTTCACGCCAGAACTGGCCTCTTACGACACCCTGCTCGCGGAGGTGGCCTCATGAGCGCCGTCAGTCTTCCCCTGCTGCTGCGCGCGATGCGGTTACCCACCATCGCCCGCGAACACGCCGACGCCGCGCGACGGGCCGAGGCCGAGAACTGGGGCTACGCGCGGTATCTGTCCTATCTCTTCGAGGCCGAGGCCAACGATCGGCTGCAGCGCAAAATCCAACGCCAACTCAAGGAGTCCAACCTCCCAACCGGCAAAACCCTCGAGGCCCTCGACGACAAAAAACTCCCGGACAAGATCCGCCGCCAGTTGCCTACGCTGCTCGAAGCCGACTTCGTGCGCCGTGGCGACAACCTGCTGTGCTTCGGCCTCGCCGGCCGTGGCAAGACGCACCTGGTCGCCGCGATCGCGCGCGAGTGGATCTGCCGCCATCAATTGCAGGTGCTCTTCGTGCCAGCGTTCCGTCTCGTCACGCAACTGCTCGCCGCCAAGCGCGATCTCAAGCTGCCCCAAGCTATCGCGCGCCTCCAGCGCTTCGACGCTGTCGTCATCGACGACATCGGCTACGTCCAGCAATCCCGCGAGGAGATGGAAGTGCTCTTTCACTTCCTTGCCGAGCGTTACGAGAAAAAGTCCGTCGTCATCACCTCCAACCTGGTCTTCTCCCAATGGGACCAGATCTTCAAAGACCCGATGACGACAATGGCCGCGGTCGACCGACTCGTGCACCACGCCACGATCCTCGAGTTCACCGGCGACAGCGTCCGCGCCACCGCCGCGAAACAACGTCAAAAGTAGTCGTAGGTTCAGAGGTGGGGGGGGGGGGGGGGGGGGGGGGGGGGGGGGGGGGGGGGGGGGGGGGGG
>CAYRNE010000453.1:0-2365 GCA_964425245.1 uncultured Devosia sp. | reverse complement strand
TACGAGATCGACGAGTCACCGGACGGGAACTGACCAGGTCGTCACCCTCCCCCTCGAGCAGGGGCCTGGAGAACAGAAATGAAGAAGTATCGTGGGTTCACGTTGATCGAGCTTCTGGTCGTCATCTCGATCCTGGGGCTGCTGGTGTCGATCCTGCTGCCCGCGATGAAGAACGCGCGCAAGACCGCCCAGAAGATCGTCTCCCTCGGGAACGTGAACCAGATCAATGCCGCTTCGCGGATGTACGCGGACGACATGCGGGGTTTCCTGCCGGTCACGATGAGCTACCGGCGCGGCACATCCAATGTGCCCGGCGAGAGCGGCACGTTGGAGGGGTGGTGCACCTGGAGCTTCGGCGGGAAGAACAACAGCAACTGGTGGGCGGGCAGGGCATTCGACGTCGAGGCGGCCGACCGCCCGCTGAATCCCTACCTCTATCGCGACACGTTCTGGGATGCCCCCAATCGGCCGCAGCTCATGCCGGGGAACTACCCCGCCAGGAACATCGCACAGGCGGCGGTCTTCCGGGACCCGAGCGATAAGGTGACGTACCAGCGCAACTGGCCCAACGAGGACCCCATCTCGAGCTACGACGACGTCGGGACCAGCTACCACTGGAACGCACGCTGGTGGCCGGACAACGCTATCCCGCTCGGTGACATCATCCCTCCCGCCGTCCGGAACGCGCCCTTCGAGCAGAAGTTTGAATGGGGCACGCGGCAGATGCGGCTGGCCGACAACTTCCTCTCGTCGCGATTTGCCTGGGTCCACGACCAGACGGCCGACGTCGTCGTGAACCAGCGCCGCAACTACATCAACGGCTACGGCGACTTCAACCGATCGGTCATGGGCTTCCTCGACGGGCACGCGTCCTACACCCCCCTCGAGCGCGGCAAGGCCACCGGCCCGAACTACACGCTGCTGTTCACCTTCCAGCAGCGGTGAGCCACGGCGAAACCTGAATCCGTCAAACCGCCGTCCGCTTGGGGCGGCGGTTTTTACTTCTCGCCGTCGGGGCACCTCTTCTTCTCTCGACTGCCTTCATCGAACATGAGTTCTGTCGCCCGCCAGGGGCACGTCGCCAAGTTGCGGAACAGCACGCGATCCACTTCGAAAGTCGCGGGCTGTCCTCGAAGCGTCCCCTTCATTCGACACGACGCACCTCAACTGCCGGCGGCAGGAAAAGACGCGCAGCGGCTTCCGCCACCGCGCGTCAGTCTCCCCCTACTCCCAGTAGGCGAAACTCAACACCCGGCGAGGAACGCCGCAAGATGCGCCGAGATGTCGTTGCTATTTACAACGCCGTCTCCGTTGAAGTCGGCGAACGGCGACATCGTTTGCCACAGTGCAAGGAAGGCGGATAGGTCATTACTATTCACCTGGCCATCACCATTTGCGTCAGCGGTGCATCGCGTCCGCACGAATGCGTCGTTGTGGTCGTTTGTATCGTTCGCAACAAGGTTTGATCCCGCCGAGAGGAAGACGGTGGCCCGGCCGTCAGGGGCGATGCTCGCCGACCGGCAGCCCCAATCTGGGTATCCACCGTTGGTCGCCACGGACTCGCGGGTCACGACATCGGTGTAAAGGTCTCGGACATAGTAGTTCACAACTCCTTGTCCATCGGTGGGCGCCAAGGCGTACAGCACATAGCGTCCACTTCCCGAGATGTCGGGAGCGTGCGTGTCGTCGAAGGATTGCAGGCCGCACCACCAGAGGAAGTCGCCGTTCTCATCGACACTGACCGGGAAGGTCGACACTTCGCCTGCCTCGTCAAAGACGCCGTCCTCATCAACGTCGCGATCGTGGACATACACCAGGCCGGGGACGGTGTTCTGTACACCATCTACAAGATTCGTGGCGAGACTGAAGAAGACGACGAAGCGACCGTTCGCAGACAGAGAGGGGGAGTAGGAGTGATCGTTTGCCTCTGCGCCAAGAGCGCTGACGCTCACGCGGACCGTCGTATCGAGCTGAAGATCACGAACGAAGATGTCCGTCCAGCCATTGGTGTCCTGGCCCGACCCGATGAGGTAGTCCGCCTCGCTCTCAAACGCGACGTAACGACCATTCGCGGAAATCTCCGGATTCCTTGAGCCGCCGAGCCCGGTGGTCCCGGTCGGCGACACGCTGATTCGCTCCCTCGTGCCGTTCAGTGTGTCGTGAACGTAGACATGCTCCGATGTGAAGTACTGGGGGTCTGCACCATTCAGGGGGTCGTTCGGGAGCATGTGGTCCGGAGACAGTGAGTCAAATGCCACCCACCGGCCATCCGCTGATACTGACACATTCCGGACTGAGCCTGCCGGCTCGCCCGGCTCATCAAGGTCATCAAACGAATAGCTGACCAGTTCGACTGTGCCTTCGG
>CAYRNE010000452.1:0-2378 GCA_964425245.1 uncultured Devosia sp. | reverse complement strand
TCGAAGATCACCCCGCGATAATCGATGACGCATCCGTTCGCCTGTTTCAGCGCAACGATGCCGTCGATGTTGGGATAGTCATCGAGAATTCCCGAGCGTGCGATCTCGCGCACGATAAATCCGGCGACGGTCGTCGAGCAGTTCACCGAGGTGAGAACGCCGACGTAATTGCGCGTGCCGACCTGTCCGTTGGGCCTCAGGTATCCCTCGAACGTCGCGCGCTCGGCTTGCGGGACGAAATCGACCGGGATCACGCCCTCGCAGAAGGCGTAGTCTCGCTCGAACGCGCCGTGCTCCTGGCCGATGCCGCAATTGTGCTCATGCACCCAGTCGCCCGCTTCGATGGGCTTGCTGGCAAAGCCGATTATCTGCCCGAACTTGACAACCGGCTCGCCAGCGGCGAGCGGTGTCAGCGCGAACTTGTGCCCCTTGGGCACCCGTTGCCGGACCTTGATCTGCTGCGCCGTGTCGGCGCCGACCTCGAGCGTCGCAAGAGCCACGGCAACATTGTCGGCCCCATTGAGGACGAGCGTTCTTGTGGCAGGTCGGGCCATGACGTCGGACATGTTCTCACTCATTTTTCGGGCGGCGGGCCGACTGGACACCGCCTGCCCCTGTGCTCGCTGAGGCATTGGCTGGTAAATGGTTGTCTCGCCATCGACCAGCAACTAACATGTTAGCATGAAAGCGGCGGAGAGTCCCTACGAATTTCTCTCGGTGCCGGCGTCACCGACGCGTGGCAGCGTGACCGTCTTCGTGACCGACACGCTGCGGCAGGCGATCGTGGAGCTGAGCCTGAGGCCTGGCGAAATCATTGATAAGGGCGCCGTCTGCGAACGGCTCGGCGTCTCGCGCTTCCCGGTCTCCGAAGCCCTCGCACGCCTCCAGGCAGAGGGCCTCGTGGATATCCTCCCGCAACGCGGCTCCACCGTCTCGCTGGTGCGGATCGCCGACGTGCTCGAATACATGCTGATCCGCAAGGCGCTCGAGGCCGAAGCCGTGCGGGTCGTCACCGGCAACCACAGCGAAGAGCTCATCGAGTCGCTGAAACGCAACATGAGCTACCAGCGCGCCGCAGTAGAGATCGAGGACCAGAAGGGCTTCCATGAGCGCGACATCGAGTTCCACGACATCATTTTCGGCGACATGAGCTTCACGAGGGTGAAGTCGGTGATCGAAAGCACGCGCGCCAACCTCGACCGGGCGCGCCGCCTGATCCTGACACCGCGCCGGCTCGAGTCTTCCTATACGGAGCATCAACAGATCCTGGACGCCATCATCGCCGGCGACGGTCCGCGCGCATCCGCGATGATGCGGCTCCACATCGACCGCGTCATGGCCGAGCTCCTCGACTTCGCGCGGGTCAATGCACACCTCTTCGCCGACGGCGACCTTCTCGTTGCCGATCCGGCCTACGGCAGTTTCCCTTTCGGCTGACCAACGGAGACCATAAATGCTCAAGGGCATCCCGCCCCTGCTCGGGCCCGAATTGCTGCACATCCTGCGCGCCATGGGTCATGGCGACGAGATCGCCATCGTTGACGCGAACTATCCGGCCGAGAGCGCCGGGCCGCCGGTCGTGCGGCTCGACGGCACGTCGGCGACGGAAGCGCTCGAGGCCATCCTCACCCTGATGCCGCTCGATACCTTCGTCGAGGAACAGGCCTTCGGCATGGAGGTCGTTGGCAACCCCAAAAAGCGCGAGCAGACGCACAAGGACTTCGAAAAAATCATCGGCAAGCACGAACCTGAAATGCGGCTGTCGCTTATCGAACGCTTCGCCTTTTACGACCGCGTGAAGGACGCGTATGCGATCGTGCAGACGGGCGAGCGGCGTCTTTACGGCAACGTGCTGCTGAAGAAGGGCATCATCCGCCCGGCCTGAGCGGGCGAACCGTTTGCCGCCGGGCTGCCCTCGACAGCGTCTGCCGCGCCGACTATGCCGGTCCCCGGCCACCTCTTGAGGAGATGAGATGAAACTGCTGCGTGTCGGCGCGAAGGGCGCCGAGAAGCCCGCGATCCTTGCCGCCGACGGAACCTACCGCGATCTCTCGGCGGTGGTCGCCGATATCGCCGGAGACGCGCTGACCCCCGACGGACTCGCAAGAATCCGTGCCGTGGACCCGGCGAGTCTTCCGGTGCTCGACAAGTCGCTGCGTATCGGGCCGTGCGTCGGCACGGTGGGCAAGTTCATCTGCGTCGGCCTCAACTACGCCGACCACGCCGCCGAGACCGGCGCGAAAATTCCCGACGAGCCGATCCTCTTCGCCAAGGCCACGAGCGCCATCATCGGCCCCAACGATGACGTCATCATCCCGAAGAATTCGATCAAGCCCGACTGGGAGGTCGAACTCGGCATCGTCATCGGCAAGGAGGCG
>CAYRNE010000451.1:0-2379 GCA_964425245.1 uncultured Devosia sp. | reverse complement strand
GCTGACGGAATTGAGTCCTCTCCCTTGATTCGTCGCGGAGGCCGGGATCACGTCCGGCCCGCCACTCCCGCTTCCCATCCGAGCATGGCGCGTTTGCGCGGCAGGCCCCAGTGATAGCCGGTGAGCGCACCGGTCGACCCGACGACGCGGTGGCAAGGCACGACGAAGGAGACCGGGTTCTTGCCAACCGCCGCGCCGACCGCCCGCGACGCGGCGGGGCGGCCGATCTGCCGGGCGACCTCGGCATAGGTCGTCGCCTTTCCGCACGGGACCTTGAGCAGCGTCTCCCAGACCTTGACCTCGAAATCGGTGCCGATGAGAACGACCCGCACCGGCCGCTCCGGGTCCCACCGGCGCGGATCGAAGATTCGCGCGGCGAGCGGGGCGATGGCGGCATCGTCGCGCCGGAAGCGCGCCCGCGGCCAGCGGGCGGCGAGATCGGCGAAGGCCGCATCCACCTCGCTCTCCCCGTCCGCAAAGCCGATGCCGGAAATGCCGTAGGCGGTCGTCGTAATGACCGCGGTCCCGAATGGAGAGGGCGCGGCGCCCCAGGTCATTTCGATGCCGTCCCCGCCGGCGCGAAAGATGCCGGGCGGCATGGCTTCGTGCGCAACGAAAAGATCGTGGAGCCGCGAGGTCGAGCTGAGCCCGACCGCGTAGGTCGTCTCGAGGACGCTCTGCTGCTCGAGCAACAGACGCCTTGCATGGTCGAGCGCGACAGCTTGCGCGAAACTTTTGGGACTGAGCCCGCACCAGGCGCGGAAGCGCTCGCTGAGCTGTCTCGGGCTCAGGCCGAGCGCGCGCGCAAAGCGCGGCAGGTCGAGCTCGTCCGGGCCGGCCTCGCTGAGATAGGCGATCGCGGCGCGAACCATCTCGTATTCGGTCCCGGGCGTAAGTGTTGCATGTCTTGTCATGGGCGGCACGATAGCCCCGCGCGGATCGGGCCGCGACCCGGTTTTGACGGGTTCAGGCGCTGTGGCGGGCCCGCTTGAGCGCCGTGCCGAAAGCCTTGGCGAAACTTGCCTTGTCGTCGCCGTTGAGGAACGAGCCGATCTCGATGTCGCCCTCGCGCGTACGCAGGCGCAATGCCGTCGTGCGCTCGTTGTAGTCGCGGTTAATGACGAGCTTCACGAGATAGGGGTTGAAGCGGATCAGCTCTTCCTTGCCGCTGCGCGAGACGCGCTTGAGCTCCAGTTCGTCCGGCCACAGCGTCACCTTCTCGAGCCGGCGGCCGTCGCGCATCGAGGCCGAAAGCGCCCACCAGACCGCGAGCACGTCAAAGCCCAGAAAGCCCACGATGGGCCAGGCGCCGAGCGAGAAGAAGATGATCCCCGGAACGCTCGCCAGAACGGCGAATATCGCAATCACCCAGCGAAAGCCGCGGCCGCTCAGTGAGCGGTGCGGCGTCAGCGTCGCTGCAAAGAGGGGTCTCGCTTCGGTTTGTGTGGGCATTGCGTCGGTCTTGGCGGCCCTTCCGGACGAGGGCTGTTCAGGGATAGGGTCGGCGCCAGTATAGCCGTAGAATCAGAGCAACGCGAATGCCCCGGAAGCGATCCAGGCGCCTCAGCAGGGAGACTGTCGAAGCGGTTTTCGGCGCTTTTGCGGCAGCCATGCCCGAGCCCAAGACCGAACTCGACTACACCAATCCGTTCACGCTTCTCGTTGCGGTCGTGCTCAGCGCGCAGGCGACCGATGCCGGGGTCAACAAGGCGACGCCGGCGCTCTTCCGCCTCGCCGATACGCCCGAGAAGATGGTGAAGCTCGGACCGGAAAGGATCGAGGACCTGATCAAGACGATCGGTCTTTTCCGCAACAAGGCGAAGAACGTCCATGCACTGTCGCACAAGCTCGTCGAGGAGTTCGGCGGCAAGGTGCCCGAGACGCGCGAGGCCCTCGAGTCGCTTCCCGGCGTCGGCCGCAAGACCGCCAACGTCGTCCTCAATGTCGCCTTCGGCCAGCCGACGATCGCGGTCGACACCCATTTGTTCCGCGTTGCCAACCGCACGGGCCTCGCGCCCGGCGACGATCCGCTGGCGGTCGAACTCGGCCTCTTGAAAACCATCCCCGAAAGATACCTGCTCCACGCCCATCATTGGCTGATCCTCCACGGCCGCTACGTCTGCAAGGCGCGCAAGCCCGAATGCTGGCGCTGCGTGGTGCGCGACTGGTGCCTCTTCGAGCCCAAGACGCCGCCGCCGAAGGAAGCGCGCAACACCGCGGCGGCAGCGGCAACGGCCGGGTGAGCCGCGGTTGCGCCGCTCCGGCAAGTCCGTTAAGTCGATTGCCACTTTACCGCATTGAAGGATGGGCCCCTTGGCCGATACGCGCTTCGACGTCCTCACCATCGGCAATGCCATCGTCGACATCATCGCCCCCGCC
>CAYRNE010000450.1:0-2382 GCA_964425245.1 uncultured Devosia sp. | reverse complement strand
AGGGGCCGGGTCCGCTCTCATACGTCACGATGAGGGACGTCCCGGGCCGGCCTCGGCCCACCGTCGTTGGCTCGCGGCCGCGAGCCGACCGCCCCACGCGCTCAAAGCGGCACGTAGTCGATCTCCATGAACTTCTCGACTTCGCGGTTCCAGCGGTCCCGCACGAAGGCGACGTGCTTGGGGTGTCGGTTGTAGGCGTCGTAGGCAAGCTGGTCCGCGAATTCCATCGAGAAGCCGAATTCGAAGTCGTTCTTGCCGCTGACCTGTTTCAGCCGCTCGAACTGCTCGACGCCGGGGATCTCGCCGAGAACCGCGGCGTCGCGAATGAAGGCCTTCTCCTGCAGGGACCCCTGCGCATGCTTGAGCTTGAACACCACGGTGTGCCGGATCATCCCGCCGTCGTCTCCTGGGCCACGGTTTCGCTGGCCGCAATCGCGGTCATATTGACGATTCCGCGGCTCGTGGTCGAGGGTGCGAGGATGTGCGCCGGTGCCCGCGTGCCCATGAGCATGGGACCGACGGCAAGCGCGTTGTTCATCTCCTTGAGCAGCGTCATCGAGAGATTGGCGCTGTCGAGATTGGGGAACAGCAGCAGGTTGGCCTCGCCCTTGAGCATGGTATCGGGGATGTAGCGCTCGCGCAGCTCCTGGTTCAGAGCCAGGTCGCCCTGCATCTCGCCCTCGACGATCAGCTCCGGCGCCTGAGCCTTCAGCAGCCGGTAGGCCTCGCGCATCTTGAAGGCGCTGTCGCCGTCGCGCGATCCGAAGTTCGAGTAGCTCAGAAGTGCGACCCGCGCGTCGATGTTGAAGCGCTTGAGGTGATCGCGCGCCTGGAGCGCGATGGCAACGATTTCCTCGGGCGTGGGGTCGACGTTGACGTAGGTGTCGGCAAGGAAGAAGGCCCCGCGCTGCATGATGAGCATCGAAAGCGCCGAGGGCATGCGGACGCCGTCCTGCAGGCCGATGACCGAGGCGATGTCGCGTGCATGCTTGATGAAGCGCCCCTGCAGGCCGCAAAGCAGTCCGTCGGCTTCGCCGCGCTTGACGGCCAGCGCGCCGATCACCGTCGTGTTGGTGCGCACGATGGTCCGCGCCGTGTCGGGCGTGACGCCGCTGCGGCCGACAAGCGAATGGAAAAGCGCGACATATTCGCGATAGCGGGGGTCGTCCTCGGGATTGATGATCTCGAAATCCCGCTCCGGATCGAGGGCGAGCCCGAAGCGCTTGATGCGCTGCTCGATGACGGCCGGGCGGCCGATGAGGATCGGCCGCGCGATCCGCTCCTCGAGGATCACCTGGGTTGCGCGCAGCACGCGCTCGTCCTCGCCGTCGGCGAAGGCGATGCGCTTGCCCTGCCCTTGCGCCCGGTCGATGATCGGCTTCATGACGAGGCCGGACCGGAAGACGAAGCGGTTGAGGCTGTCGCGATAGGCCCGGAAATCGGCGATCGGACGCCGGGCCACGCCGGAATCCATCGCCGCTTTCGCAACCGCCGGCGCGATCCTGAGGATCAGCCGCTGGTCGAATGGATTGGGAATGAGGTGTTCCGGCCCGTAGATCGCCGGAGCGCCGGAAGGCGAACCTTCGAGCCCCGGCTCGTGCGCCAGCTTGGCGATGGCATGCACGGCGGCGATCTTCATCTCCTCGTTGATCGTCGTCGCTCCGACGTCGAGCGCACCGCGGAACAGAAACGGGAAGCAGAGGACGTTGTTGACCTGGTTGGGATAGTCCGACCGGCCGGTGCAGATGATGGCGTCGGGCCGCGTCTCCTTGGCGAGTTCGGGCATGATCTCGGGGATCGGGTTCGAGAGCGCGAGGACCAAGGGGTTCTTCGCCATCTTCTTCAGCATCTCGGGCTTCAGCGCCCCGGCTGCCGACAGGCCGACATAGATGTCCGCGCCGTCCATCACCTCGGCCAGCTCGGTGAGCTCGGTCTGCTGCGCGAAGGCCGCGCGCCACCGGTCCACCGAATTGTCGCGCTTCCTGGTGACGAGGCCGGTCTTGTCGCCGACCCAGATGTTTTCCCGTTTCGCACCGAGCGCGATCAGCACGTTGAGGCAAGCGATCGCCGCCGCCCCTGCCCCGGAGGTCGCGATCTTGACCTCGTCGATCTTCTTGTTCGCGAGTTCGAGGTAGTTGAGCACCGCGGCGCCGACGATGATCGCGGTGCCGTGCTGGTCGTCGTGGAAAACCGGAATCTTCATCCGGGCGCGCAGCGCTTCCTCGATCTCGAAGCAATCCGGCGCCTTGATGTCCTCGAGATTGATGCCGCCGAAGCTCGGCTCCAGCGGAGCGATGACCTCGATCAACTTCTTGGGGTCGCGCTCCTCGATCTCGATGTCGATGGCATCGATGCCCGCGAACTTCTTGAAGAGGACCGCCT
>CAYRNE010000449.1:0-2397 GCA_964425245.1 uncultured Devosia sp. | reverse complement strand
TAGCCGACGACGCCGGGCATGCCGACCATTTCGAGCAGCTTCACGTTCTCCCGCCACGAATGCATGCCGCCCCAGCAGATTTCCCCCTCGGCGACGATGAACTCGCCGTGGTCCTGCGCAATCTTGCCGGCCTCCCGGAAAGTCTCGGCGATCTTTTTCGTGTTGCCTTCCGGGTCGCTGTCCCAGGCCTCGACGCCGACGGATGAATCGACGCGGATGCCGCCGGTCGGGCGGATGCCCATTTCGCGCATCTGCTGGCCGATCCTGCTGGCCTTCCTCACCTGCGACAGGAAGCGCTTGCGATCGTCCTCGTCGCCCATGGCGGAGCCGCCACCCGCGCCGCCCCAGATCGGGGCAACGAACGAGCCGACCTTGAGCCCGAAGCTCGCGATGTGATCGGTCATCCGGCGCACCTCGCCGGCATCTGAATCGATGTCGAAATGCGGTGCGGTGACGAACAGGTCGATGCCGTCGAACTTCTGGCCGTCCACCTCCGCATTGGCGGTGAGCCTCAGGAGCGTATCGAGCGGGATGATGGGTTCCGAATCCGGCGCGCCCTTGCCGACGATCCCCGGCCAAGCCGCGTTGTGCAGCTTGGGGTAGTTGTTCTCTGCCATCTCAGCCTCCGATAGTCTCTCCCGGTCTATGCCGCCCTATGGCCCAGGTTCACCCCGGTTGCCTTGTCGAACACCATTACCTTCTCCGCACGCAGCCCGAACCGCACCGCGTCTTCCACCGCGACATTCACGATCGCCGGCACCGTGGCGCGGAGCAACGTCTCGCCGACCCGCAGCGTCAGGATCTTCTCGATGCCGTGGTTTTCGATGTCGTGCACCTTGGCCTCGACCGGCGCGCCGCTCTCGACCAGCACGTCTTCGGGCCGGACGCCGAACGTATAGGCGCCCTCCCCGGCCCTCGCGGCGCCGTTGGCCGGAACCTCGAAGACCCTGGGCGTGACGACGATCGCATCGCCGCTGAGCTGGCCGGCGAGCAGGTTGATCGCCGGCGAACCGACGAAGCTCGCAACGAAGGTGTTGCGGGGGTTGTTGTAAACCTCGCGGGGCGAACCGACCTGGACGAGCCGGCCGTGATTGAGGATGCCGATGCGATCGCCCATCGTCATCGCCTCGACCTGGTCGTGGGTCACGAAGATGAAGGTCGCGCCGAGGCGCATCTGCAGGTCCTTGAGCTCGGAGCGCAGCGCCTCGCGCAGCTTGGCGTCGAGCGCGGAGAGCGGCTCGTCCATCAGGAAGACGCGCGGCTCGCGCACGATGGCGCGGCCGATCGAGACGCGCTGCATCTCGCCGCCCGAGAGCCGGTCCGTCTTGCGCTCGAGCAGGTGCTCGATGCGCAAGGTCTTGGCGGCATAGTCGATGCGCTTGTCGATTTCGGGCTGGCTCATCCGCCGGATGCGCGATTTGAGCGGGAACGTCAGGTTCTCGCGCACCGTCAGGCGCGGATAGAGCGAATATTGTTGCAGGACCAGCGCCACGTCGCGCTCGGCCGGCCCCCAGTCGTTGACGTCGGCGTCCCCGATATAGACGCGGCCCACGGTCGGCTTTTCGAGGCCGGCGATCAGCCGCAGCGTCGTCGTCTTGCCGGCGCCGGTCGGTCCCAGCAGCACGAAGAACTCGCCATCGCCGACGTCGATATCGAGATCTTCGAGCGCGACGTGATGGCCGAACTTCTTGGAGATGTTTTCGAGGCGGATGCGCGCCATCTCAGGCTCCGAGGCGAATGCCGAGCGAAGCGCCCGAACTGGTATCGAAGAAGTGCACCTGGGCCGGGTCGATTTTGGCCCAGACCTGGTCGCCGGCGCGGTTGACGAGGCCGGTAGCGGTGCGCGCCCTCAGCGTCCGCGAGCCGACCTTGAGGTCGACGATATCGAACGGCCCGAAGGGCTCGATGATGTGCGCTTCGACCGGACGGTAGCCCGGCTGCTGGTCGCGGCTCAGGAGCACGCCTTCCGGCCGCACGCCGAGCGAGAGATCGCTTCCGGCATGTTTGCTCTCGAGCATGCCCAGCACCTCGCGGGGCAGCTCGAAGGGTTCACCCTCGAGCACGATCTGCGCCGTGCCGTCGCTCTCCTTCACCGCAACGGGGGCAATGTTCATCACCGGCGAACCGATGAACTGGGCGACGAACAGGTTGACCGGATGCAGGTAGACTTCGCTGGGCGTCCCGACCTGCTGCAGCACGCCGTCATTCATGACGACGATGCGATCGGCGAGCGACATCGCCTCGACCTGGTCGTGCGTCACATAGATCGAGGTCGAGCCGTTCTCGAGATGCAACCGCTTGAGTTCGACGCGCATGCCCTCGCGCAGCTTGGCGTCGAGCGAGCCGATGGGCTCGTCGAGGAGAATGGCCTTGGGCCGGCGGACCAGCGACCGGCCG
>CAYRNE010000448.1:0-2413 GCA_964425245.1 uncultured Devosia sp. | reverse complement strand
AGAATGGCGGGACGCCCGATGACGGTCAGTTCGGCCACGGTCGAGGCGCCGGATCGGCA
Source organism: uncultured Devosia sp. (assembly GCA_964425245.1). Classification (GTDB taxonomy): domain Bacteria; phylum Pseudomonadota; class Alphaproteobacteria; order Rhizobiales; family Devosiaceae; genus Devosia_A. The sequence continues at coordinate 2,354 of CAYRNE010000448.1, read as the reverse complement.
GACTACGAGGTGGCTCTGGGCCATTCGTTCGGGCAGATCGTCGAAGAATGCGGCGAGTTCGACGTTGACCTTGGCCTGGCGGTAGGCCTCGGCGACACGGTCGAGGTCTTCCGGGCGGCATTGCTGGGTCAGTCTGAGCTTCGAGCGCAGGCCGGCGGGCAGCGCGGCGATCGCCGGCGGCACGAGATCGGCAAAGGCGCGCGCCCCCTGGCTGCCGCCGAAGACGAGGAGCCGGATGTTCTCGCCGATCGGCGGATAGGGGATGTCCGCGACCTCCCGCACGCGATCGCGCACGGGGTTGCCCGTGACGAGGCTCCAGTGCCGGAACTTCTCTGCCTTTGCCGTCTGTTCGAAGCTCAGCGCCAAGACGCGGGCACGGCGGGCCAGCGCACGGTTGGCCCTGCCCATCACCGCGTTCTGCTCGTGCAGAATGCCGGGAAGGCCGAGAAGACTCGCCGCGACGAAGGGAGGATAAACCGGATAACCACCGAAGCCGACGGCGGCGTCGGCCTTGAGGGCCGGCAGCTTGCCGAGCGCAACGGCAATGCCCCAGAGGATCCTGAACCCCGCGATCACGAAGCGGATCGGGTCTCGGACGGAAGGCGTCGCCGAGGGGACGATATGGGTCTCGTCCGCGGGAAAGCGGTCGCCGTAGCCGGTGACGCGATGGTCGGTCATCAGGTGGATGCGGTGGCCGCGGCGGCGCAATTCCTGCGCGAGCGCCATGGCCGGGAAGAGATGCCCTCCCGTGCCCCCAGCCATCAGGACGAATGTGCTCATTCGGCGGGGGATAGCACCGGCGCCCGGTAAACCGGAAGCCCGGTCGCGAGCCGCTCCTCCGGCCGCTTGCGGGTGAGCGCGAGGATGAGCCCCGCTGCGAAGGCGACGGCGAGCATCGATGTGCCGCCGTAGGAGACGAAGGGCAGCGTCATTCCCTTGGGCGGAATCAGGTTGAGATTCACGGCGAGGTTGATGCCGCACTGGAGACCGAGCTGGATCGCGAGCGTCGACGCCGCGAGGCGCGCGAAAAGATTGGACTGACGCTGCGCGCCAAGCAGCGCCCGGATGACGATGAACGCGATCAGCCCGACGAGGCAGATGCAGAACAGGATGCCGAACTCGCCGGCGGCGGCGGAGAAGATGTAGTCGGCGTGGGCATCGGGGATCTGTCTGTTTGCGATCGATTCGCCCGGCCCGCGCCCGAACCATCCGCCCTCGAGCAGGGAATCGAGGGCGCGCTCGATCTGATACGTGCCGTGGCCGCCCTCCTCGGGGTTGATGAAGGCGTCGATGCGCTTCGCAAAGTGCGGGAAGAACGTATAGGCCGCGACCAGCATGCCGACGCCGGCGATCATCAGCCCGACGATCAGGAACCAGGAGATGCCGGAGAGGAAGAGCAGCGCCGCCCAGGTCGCGAGCACCAGCGCCGTTTGGCCGATGTCGGGCTGCAGCAGCAGGCCCGCGACGATTATGGCCATGATCGCCGTCGCCATGGCGCGGGCGGGGACGCCCTTGTGCTTCATGCTCTCGGCGAACAGCCAGGCGCCGATGATGGCATAGGCCGGCTTCACGAATTCGGACGGCTGGATCGTCTGGCCCATCGCCGAAATCCAGCGCTTGGCCCCCTTGACCTCGACGCCGAGACGCAGCGTGAGCCAGAGCAGCACCACGCTGACGACGAGAACGCCGAGCGCGGCGAAACGGGCCTGGCGGTGGGACAGGAACGAGGTCGCGACCATGACCGGCACGGCTAGCGCGGCGAACATCGCCTGCCGGACGATGAAATGCCACGAGCCGAGCCCCAGCCGCTCCGCGACCGGCGGGCTCGCCGCAAAACTGAGCACCACGCCGACGGCGATGAGCAGGATCAGCGCCGCCAGCAACCCCTTGTCGACCGTCCACCACCATTCGGCGATGGGCGTCTTGCGCTCTCTTGAGAACATATTGGTTCGCCCGCCCTGCCCGGCCGGTCTCCCGAACGCCTGTGAGCGGCAAGTCTAGCGCCCGGCTGGTTAGCAAGGTGTGACCGGGCGAGCCCCGCCGGACATCGCTTGAACCGCAGCCCACGGCGATTTAAGCTAGCTCAAGCTAGATTAATGGGCGGAATGAACCATGGACGAAGTCGGAGCCTTCGAAGCCAAGAACAGATTGGGATCGCTGCTCGATCGCGTTGAGCGCGGCGAGGAGATTACGATTACCCGGCACGGAAGGCCGGTAGCGCGATTGGTGCCGGCCGACCAGCCGGACATGCGCAGGCACCGAGAGGCGGTCGAGACGATACTGAACTGGAAGCGGGCGCCGCTGAGGGGGCTCAAGATCAAGGATTTGATCGAAGAAGGCCGGATGTGACGATT
>CAYRNE010000447.1:0-2419 GCA_964425245.1 uncultured Devosia sp. | reverse complement strand
TCCATCCGGCGGCTTTCGAGAAACACGCCGGGAGGCTGCAGAAGTTTCGGCAACGCGGGGAGGTCGCAAGCTACTGCCTTGTCGCCAAGGACATTCCCGCCTACGTCCGCAAGCGTCTCATCGAGCGCCGGATTCCCTTTGTCGTGCCGGGGCGGGAAATGTTCCTGCCGCAGATCGGCCAGGCCGCGCGAGAGCGGCAGGGGCGCCGGCCGGTCATGCCGATCGCGTATTTCGCCCCGGCCGCGCAGGCGGTCTTTCTGCTCGCCCTGGTCGAGCCCGGGTTCTTTCCTGCCCGGCCGTTGGATGTCGCGGCTCGCCTGGGCTTGACCGCCATGACCGCCACACGCGCATTCAGTGCCATCGAGGCTGCCGGGCTTGCCAGGGCGGTGCGCAGGGGCCACGAGCGCTGGCTCGGGTTCGACAAGCCTGTCGCGGTGCTCTGGAAGGAAGCGCTTCCCTACCTGCGCAACCCCGTCCGCAAGACGCATCGAATCCCCTTCGCCGACCTTCCCGCCGAGCAGCGCGTCGAGGCGGGGGAAACCGCCCTCGCAGAATGGACAATGCTCCTTCCGCCGCCCGAGCCCGTATTCGCCATCGCGGGCCGGGACTGGAAGCACGTCAAACCGGATTCGCAGGAAATACCGATTCCCGAGCCCGGCACATGCCGCGTGCAGCTGTGGCGTTACGATCCACGGCTACTTGCCCAGGACGGTCGCGTGGATTGCTTCTCGCTCTGGCTGAGCCTCGAGGCGGAACAGGACGAACGCGTGCAGGCCGCGCGCGAAAAGCTCATGGAGGACATGGCATGGTCAGGGGACTGAAGCGCTTCGCGGAACATTTTGCAGGCTACGAAGATCATTACGTTCTGATCGGAGGGACCGCGCTTTGGCTTGTAATGGATGAAGCCGGCGTCGAAACCCGAGCCACGAAGGATCTCGATATCGTGTTGTGCGTCGAGGCGCTGAATGCGGACTTTGTCCAGGATTTCTGGAAGTTCATCGGCAACGGCGGATACCAGGTGCAGGAAAGGAGCACGGGCGAAAAAATTTTCTACCGGTTTCAAAAGCCGCAGGAAGAGGGCTTCCCGCCAATGCTCGAACTGTTCAGCCGACAGCCCGATGGCGTCGCGCTTGATGAACGAGCCCGCCTCACGCCCATCCCTCTCGATGAAGAAGCGTCCAGCCTCTCTGCCATCCTGCTCGACGACAATTACTACCGCCTGCTGCAAGCACGAAAACGGAAAGTGGATGGTGTATCCATTGTTGATGAAGCCTGCCTGATCGTGCTGAAAGCGCGGGCTTGGCTCGATCTCGTCGAACGGCGCGCGAAAGGCGAAACGGTTGACGGCAAATCCATTCGAAAACATCGCAACGACGTACTCAGGTTGTACCTGCTGCTGGAACCCGCCAGGCGAGTCGAAGTCCCCCCGCTCATCGCTGCCGACGTCCGCGCGTTCCTTGAACACATCGCGTCGGAAGTCGATGCTCAGTTGCTGAACAATCTTGGGATCAAGGGCGTAAAGCCGCAGGAACTCCTGCAAGCCATCGGTAGTGCCTTCATCGAGACGAAGGGATAGCGGTCTCGGAGTCAATCGTTCAATGCGTCTTCCCGGTATCTGTCTTGCAGCGCTTCACGCGCGTCGTGATACTCGCCCATCCGTGAGCCGAAGAAGTGCGCCAGCTCGCCGGCGAAAAGCTCCGCGGCGGTGGCAAGGCCGTTGGCTTTCACGAGCGCGCGGCGAGAAATGTCACTGGACACTTCCTCGCGGATGACATCGGCGAGGGCGATGGTGAGGCCATGGAGGGTATAGGAAGAGTGGCTTGGAAGAAGAGGCCAGGTTGAAGGGCGGCTGTTGTTCATTGGGGCTTCCTTGCAGGTGGATGATTGGCGTAAATGAGCGGTCATCTCAGAAAATTAAAAAGCGTTCCGGCCGCCCCTCGGCTTCGCTGCGCTACGCCTCGGCGCTGTGCCGGGTCCATTTTGTTTCGGCAAAAATGGACGAAAACCATTTGCCCGGTCGGCCAATCATTCATTCAAAGGTTCCTGCGGTGCTCGACGAACTTGGGCACGCTCGCGAACTCGCCGGTCAGGCCTGCGCTCCGCTTGACCTGCCTCGGTCTCGTCACCGCTCGCTGCTACGCGACGGAATCGCTGACCCTCGCTCCGCTCGGGTTCCGATTCCTGCTCCGCACCCGCGTTCGTCTCGCGTCCTCGGTGGCCTCCGACGGGCGGAAAAGCGAAAAGCGAAGAGCTAAAAGCAAAAGCGGCGGCTACGCCGCTGTAGGAGCGCGCTCCGGCGCGCGATCTTTTGTCTCAACACCGCCCGTACTGCGCGGAATCCTCCCGCACCTCGCATCCCGATTCCGAATTCTCCGCCAGGCACCGCGCCGCCAGCGCCGCCACATTCACAAACCGATGC
>CAYRNE010000446.1:0-2422 GCA_964425245.1 uncultured Devosia sp. | reverse complement strand
GACCGACTACCGGGGCAGGCTCGAAGGGCTGGCTCGCAGCGGGGGTCTACTCGCCGCGGTCAAGCGCATGGAGGACCTGAGCGACCTCACCGGCAGGCTCGCTTCCTACGCCTTCCTGCAGTACGTGCGGAACACGCAGGATCCCGACGCCGTGAAGTTCATGGGGGACATGGACCAGGCGCTGAACGACCTTTCGACGCGGCTCATCTTCTTCGGTCTCGAGCTCAACCGGATCGACGATGCAGTGATCGACGGCGCGCTCGCGGCCGACGAGGCGCTCGGCCGCTACCGGCCGTGGTTCACCGAATTGCGGAAGGCAAAACCCTACCAGCTCGAGGACCGGATCGAGGAACTGTTCCACGAGAAATCGGTCACCGGTGCTTCGGCGTGGAACCGGCTCTTCGACGAGACGATGGCCTCGCTCAAGTTCGACGTGCTGGGCGAGCAGTTGAACCTCGAATCGACTCTGCACCTGCTTTCCGACAAGGACGAGGTGAAGCGCGAAGCAGCTTTCCACGGGCTTTCGACCACTCTTCACGCCAACCAGCGGCTTTTCACGCACATCACCAACGTCCTTGCCAAGGACAAGGAGATTTCCGACCGCTGGCACGGCTTCAAGGACATCGCAGACAGCCGGCACCTCGAGAACTCGGTCGAGCCCGAAGTGGTCGACGCGCTGCAGCAGGCGGTGCGGGCGGCCTATCCGCGGCTCAGCCACCGCTACTACAAGATGAAGGCCAGGTGGTTCGGCAAGGACCAGTTGAACGCCTGGGACCGGAACGCCCCGCTTCCCGATGCCGACGACCGCACGTTCGACTGGGAAACGGCGAAGTCCACGGTGATGGAGGCCTATCGCCGGTTCTCGCCGGACCTCGCGGAGGTCGCCGAGCCGTTCTTCGCGAAGGGGTGGATCGACGCGCCGGTCAAGGACGGCAAGTCGCCGGGCGCCTTTGCCCATCCGACCGTCCCCTCGGCGCATCCGTACCTGATGCTCAATTACCTCGGCAAAGCCCGGGACGTGATGACCCTTGCACACGAGCTAGGGCACGGGGTGCACCAGGTCCTCGCCGGTCCACAGGGCGCGCTCATGGCGCCGACGCCGCTGACGCTTGCCGAGACGGCCTCCGTCTTCGGCGAGATGCTGACCTTCCGCTCGATGCTGGAAAAGACGACCGACCCGAAGCAGCGGTTCTCGATGCTCGCCAGCAAGGTCGAGGACATGCTCAACACGGTCGTCCGGCAGATCGCGTTCTATACGTTCGAACGGGACGTCCACACGGCGCGCAAATCCGGCGAGCTCAAGACCGAGCAGCTCAACGAAATCTGGCTCGATGTGGCGGAGGAGAGCCTGGGGCCGGCGATCAAGCTGAACGAGGGTTACGACATCTTCTGGGCCTATATCCCGCACTTCATTCACTCACCCTTCTACGTCTACGCCTATGCGTTCGGCGACTGCCTTGTGAACTCGCTCTACGCACAGTATGAGAAGGCGAGTGAGGGCTTTGCGGAGCGCTATCTTGAGCTCCTCAGGGCCGGGGGAAGCAAGCACCATTCCGAGCTGTTGCAGCCGTTCGGGCTCGATGCGCGCGATCCCCAATTCTGGTCGCTCGGACTTTCGATGATCGAGAGGCTGATCGACGAGCTCGAAGCGACCGACCCGAACTAGACCTGCTCGAGGAAACGATGGCGAGGAAAAGCACCCCGGCCCCGGCCGCAACCGAAACTCCCCCGGCAATGGATTACGCCCAGCACCAGGCGACGTGGAACGCCGTCGTGTCGCTGGTGAAGTGGTCGATAGCCGGAATCCTGGTGGTTCTGGTTGCACTTTACTGCTTCATCGAGGGCAACCAGCCTATCCTCGGGACAATCCTGCTGCTTGTCATCCCCGCGGGCGCCGTCGCCCTGGCGGTAACCCGCTGGCGCAGCCCGGCCTAGTCCGAATCTGGCATCGGCCAGCCGAATCTCCTAGAGCACCCTGGACCGGCGCGACCAAGCCGAGGAGACCTCCATGAAGATTGCAGTCGCGCGCGAGCGTGAGGCGGGCGAAACGCGGGTTGCCGTCACCCCGGAGACCGTGACCAAGCTCGCCGGCCTCGGCGCCGCGGTGGTGATCGAAGCGGGCGCGGGTGCCAGGTCGCGGTTTACCGATGCCGACTACGAGGCCGCGGGCGCGGCCATCGCGAAGACGGCGAAGGAAGCGATCAGCGGCGCCGATATCATCCTCTGCGTGCGCCGGCCTGCTGCCGCCGACGTCAGGGACGCCGCCACCGGGGCGCTGGTCGTCGGAAGCCTCGATCCCTACGGGAACGAGGCGGAAATCGCGGCGCTGGCCGCTACCGGCGTTACCGCCATAGCCATGGAGTTCATGCCGCGCATCACCCGCGCCCAGGTGATGGACGTCCTTTCCAGCCAGGCGAACCTC
>CAYRNE010000445.1:0-2426 GCA_964425245.1 uncultured Devosia sp. | reverse complement strand
GGCGCTGACCAGGCAATCCGTCGTCGCCTCGGACGCGTTCTTCCCGTTCCCCGACGGCTTGCTCGCGGCCGTCGAGGCCGGCGCCACCGCGGTGATCCAGCCGGGCGGCTCGATGAACGATCAGGCGGTGATCGACGCGGCGGACGAAGCCGGCATCGCCATGGTCTTCACCGGCATGCGGCACTTCCGGCACTAGTTGCCCGGTCAGCGAATCACGGTCAGTCCGAGATGCTGCTCGAAAGGCCCAAAATCGCGATCCCGATGCAGAAGATGGTGTCCGTGAGCCATGCAGAAGGTCGCGATGACGAGGTCAACGGTTTTCCGAACCGTAATCCCGAGCCCACGTAACTGGCGGTAATGGGAAGCGGCGGCAATCGCCAGGCGACCGTCCAGCATTCTCGTGATGCCGTGGCGTTGGAATCCATGTTCGAGGAAGGCCGCTTCGCGCTCGCTGCGTGCGCCCTGGATCACCTCTAGGACTATCAGGTCGCCGACGACGATTTCGTGAGGACGCGGAAGGGTCTCGAGAAGGTGGACCTCGCGCGAGTTCGCGCCGCGCAATTGGTCGATCCACACGGAACTGTCGACGACGATCACCTTTCCGGCTCGAAGCGCTCGCCCTCTTCGGCAAACTCCCGGGCAGCGCGCATCTCATCGAGGTCGCCTTCCCACCCCATGCCGCGCATGGATGAGATGAACTCCCGCATGCGGGCGCCCCGAACGTACTCGCGCATCGCTGCCTCGACGGCGCCCTTTTTCGTTTTCTGGCCGGTCTCCTTCATCGTTTCGGCCATCAACTCGTCATCGATGTCGATATTGGTTCTCATGCGGGCGCCGCTTGATGTGTATGGTTAGTCAAAAACATACACACCCCGGCGTTGCAGTTCAAGGCTGAGGGGGTTCGGCGGCGGCTCTCGCCGCTCAGGCGCTTCGCGCGAGGTCGGCGAGGAGGCCCGCCGCGACGGACAGGCGAGAGACCGTCATCTCGCCCTCGGTGAGCGCCTGGACGGCGGTGACCGTACGCTCGATCGCCTCGGGCCGCTGCTCGCGCCATCCGGCCATTCGCTCCGGGACCGTGGCCTCCGAGGTCGCGAGCACGTCGGCGGTAAGGTCGCGCACGGCCCGCATCAGGTTGGCGAGCGCGCGGTCGAGCGCCATGCGGTCGAAGCGGTCGGCGAGGACGATCGTCTCTCCGCCTTCGACGATCCGTCCCAGCCGGAAGGCGTCGAGGATGCCGAAGAAGGCGCCCGCCGCATCGAGCACCGCATGGTTTCCCCGCCCCGCCACGAGCACGATGTCGGTTGCCATGCTCAAGGCCGAGAGGCCGGCGATGCGCTTCGCGAGATCCCTCGGCGACCCGCCTTCCTCAAAGCGCGCCGCGCGTTCTTCCATGGATTCGGCGAGGAAGGGCGTGACGACGTTGCCCAGGTGCGCCCCTACCGCGTCGATGGCCCCGGTGTAGCGCTCGATAAGCGGATAGAGTCCGCCCTCGAGGTTCTCATTGCGCAGGAACCACAAGGTCTCGCGCGCCAGCAGGCGCCGGACCTCGGCATAGAGCGCGAGTTGCGTTCGCCCCGGGACCTTGCCGTCGAGGGCGTCGATCTCGGCATTGAGTCCGGTGAGTCCGTAGGTGTCGCGCGCGGCCGCATATGCCGCGGCGATCTGGCCGGTGTCGGCGCTGGTCGCGGCCATGATCTCGTTGACGAAGGTCGGACCGCCCCGGTTGATCATGGCATTCGAGAGCACCGTCGCGATCACTTCGCGGCGCAGCCGGTGCGTGGTCACGGCGTCGAGGAAGTTCTCTACCAGCCGGTCGGGGAAATAGCGGTAGAGTTCCTTGCTGAGATAGAGATCGTCGGGAACCGAGCTTTCGAGCAGGTCGGCATAGGCGGTGTTCTTGGCATAGGCGAGGAGCACGGCCAGCTCGGGGCGGGTGAGGCCCCGCCCGTTCGCCACCCGCTCCGCCAGCACCTCGTCGGGCGGCAGGAACTCCACCGCCCGGTCAAGGAGCCCCCGCTTCTCCAGGGCTTCGATCAGGCCGACATGGTCGGGGAATTCGGCCATGCCACGGAACTCGGCGACCGAGAGCGCCAGCGACTGCAGGTAGTTGTTCCTGAGGCAGAGCTGCGCCACCTCGTCCGTCATCGAGGCGAGAAACTCGTTGCGCACCTGCGTCGACATGCGGCCCGCGCGCACGAGGCTGCCGAGCGCGATCTTGATGTTGACCTCGAGGTCCGAGGAGTTGACGCCCGACGAATTGTCGATGGCATCCGTGTTGATGCGGCCGCCGCCGAGCGCGAACTCGATCCGGCCCCGCTGCGTGACGCCGAGGTTCGCGCCCTCGCCGATGACCCTGGCGCGGACCTCGGCACCGGTCACGCGAATGGCGTCATTGGCCTTGTCGCCGACCTCGGCATCGGTTTCGG
>CAYRNE010000444.1:0-2469 GCA_964425245.1 uncultured Devosia sp. | reverse complement strand
TCCCGAGGATGCCGGGGTCGATCGACGGCTCGCAGATGCAGGATGCGGTGCCGACGCTCGCCGTGCTCGCCGCGTTCAACGTGTCCCCGGTGCGCTTCACCGGCATCGCGAACCTGCGCGTCAAGGAATGCGACCGCATCTCGGCGCTCGCGACCGAGCTCAACCGCATCCGCCCCGGTCTCGCGCGCGAAGAGGGCGATGAGCTGGTGGTTGCCGGCGACCCGGCGCTCTCGGGGCAAAAGCTCCCGACACGCATCGAGACCTACGCCGACCACCGCATCGCCATGAGTTTCGCCTTGGCCGGGCTCAGGATCGGCGGCATCACGATTCTCGACCCCGACTGCGTGGGCAAGACTTATCCCGGCTACTGGGACGCGCTGCGCTCGCTGGGCGTGGAACTGGCGGAGGAGTAGGGCCGCCGCCGCTCACGCCGCGACGATGTCGTCGTCCTTGAGCTCGGTTTCGCTGACGACCCGATTACGGCCGGCGTGCTTGGCGGCATAGAGGCAGCGATCGGCCCGCTCGATGAGCGTGGCGGGCGTGTCGCCCTCCCGGAACGCAGCGACCCCGAAGGACGCAGTGATCCGGCCCAGCTTTTCGTTGGTCGAGCGCTTCAGCAATTCCTTGGCCTGCACCGCACGGCGGATGTTGTCGGCCAGAATGACCGCGCCTTCGAGGTCGGTTTCGGGGAGGATGGCCGCGAACTCCTCGCCGCCATAACGCGCCGCGATATCCTTGCCCTTGATGTTGGATTTCAGCGTCATCGCGACGAGGCGGAGCACCTGGTCGCCGGTCTGGTGGCCCCAGGTGTCGTTGAAGCGCTTGAAGTGGTCGATGTCGATGAGCATCAGCGAGAGCGGCCTGCCGTCGTCGCGTGCGTCGGTGAACGCCTTGACGATGCCCTCGTCGAAATACTTGCGGTTGAAGATCTTGGTCAGCGGGTCGAGCAGCGCTTCGCGGCGCACGTCGTCGAGGTCGCGTTGCAACTGAGCGATGTCCTCGCGGGAGGCCTCGAGCTTCTGCTCGAGCTGCGCGTTCGCTTCCTGCATCCGGCGGGTGTCGCTGAGCAGCCGGCGCGCCATGAGCTGCAGGGCATCCGCGTCGAGCTCGGCAGCAAGATCGTTGCTCGCCATCTCAAGCGAGTCGGAGTAGGTGCCCGCGGTCATCATCGCGGTGTCGATCGCTTCGTGCACCGCCTCGATGCGCTTCGACATGCGCTCGGTGACGCTCGAAATGCGCTCGTTGGCGTCCTTGGCCTTGACGAATTCGTTGTAGAGCCGCTCGGCCAGATCGGCCGTGGGATCGCCTTCGCGGAAAATCGCGTTGATGCGCGCGTTCAGCGTCGGGTTGACGCCGGTCGCATAGGTGTAGAGCAGCTCATAGAATTGGGGGTAAGGCGGGATCGTCGCGCGCTTGAGGAGGTCGAGGGCCGAGTTTGCGTAGCCCAGCGCTCGTTTGAACTCCTGGTCAGACACCGCTGCCCCAACTCTTTCGACCTGCGCGAGAAGTTGGCGTATTTTCCTGCGGCGTCAATTAACGCTGCGTAAAGAATGTAAGAGATGTGAAAGGTTTGCGGCGAGTTTTTCTCGCCGCGCAACGCCTTCAGGTCAGCCGACGCGGCTCGGACGCAGAAGGAATGCCGGGGTCGGACCATCGTCGCCGAAGGGCGAAGCGGACCGCTGTGGACGTGGCGTCTTTGGCGCCGCAGGTGCTGCTGCGACAGCAGCAACGTTCTCACGTTCCCGATTCGGCTGCCGGCTGCCATTGGCGCGCTCGCGTTCGCGATTCCTGGGCTTCGGCTCCGCCTTGGCACGCGTCGGTGCTGTCACTTCGCGCTCGGCGGGCCTGGGCCGTTCGGCCGACTCGCGCTTTTCGGCGGGCCGCGGCCGCTCGGCCGACCCGCCCGGCATCGGCGCGTCGGGTACCTTGCGCTGGATCAGTCTTTCGATCGCATCGACGTATTTGCCGTCGGCGGGGCCGGCGAGGGTGATCGAGGTGCCGGATCGTCCGGCGCGGCCGGTGCGGCCGATGCGGTGCACGTAGTCTTCGGCGTGCGTCGGCACGTCGAAATTGAGGACGTGGCTCACCGCCGGAATGTCGAGGCCGCGCGCCGCAACATCGCTCGCGACGAGGAACATGAGCTTGCCGCTGCGGAAGCGGTCGAGCGTCTCCATGCGGCTTTTCTGGTCCATGTCGCCATGCAGGGCGCCGGCGTTGAACCCGTGCCGCTCGAGCGAGCGGGCGAGGGTCGCGACGTCGCGCTTGCGGTTACAGAAAATGATGGCGTTGGTGAGCGCGGCCTCGCCGCGGATGATCCGGCGAAGGGCGTCGCGCTTCTCGTCGGGCTTGCCCGATACACGCACCAGCTTCTGATCGATGGTCTCGGCGGTCGAGTTCTGCCGGGCCACTTCGATCTTCACCGGATCACGCAGGAACCGGCTCGTGAGCTTCTGGATTTCCGGCGGCATC
>CAYRNE010000443.1:0-2474 GCA_964425245.1 uncultured Devosia sp. | reverse complement strand
TCCTGCCCTCGGCGGGCGGGACGGGTGCGAAGGGGGTTATGTAGGGCGTGAGGCGGGGATGTGAAGGGGGGAGCGTACGCGGCGCAAGGACGTGACCGCGAAATGCTACGGCGGCGACGCGACGCGGAAGCGCAAGCTGCTCGAGAAGCAGAAGGCGGGGAAGAAGCGGATGCGGCAGTTCGGGAGTGTCGAGATTCCGCAGGAGGCGTTTATCGAGGCGCTGAAGATGAGCGACGAGTAGCAGTCGGGACTCTTCGCACGACAAACTTGCGACGCGGCGATCACTGTGCTTTCTGACGCCATGCGTCTCGTCGATCTATTTTGCGGCACAGGTGGCTTCTCGCGCGGCGCGCAACGCGCAGGCTTCGAAGTCCCTCTTGCCGTAGACAACGACCCCAATCTCACATTCTCGCACAAGCACAACTTTCCTCACACGAAGCTACTCCGCGAGGACATTTCGACGCTGTCCGGCGAACGAATTAGGGCGGAGGCGACGGGGCGAATCGACGGCATAATCGGCGGACCTCCCTGTCAAGGCTTCAGTAGTATCGGCCGGCGCGATCCATCCGACGAGCGGCGGCGTCTTCTCCATCACTTCTTCAGGCTCGTATCGGAGGTGGAGCCAAGTTTCTTCGTCATGGAGAACGTTCGCGGCTTGCTGGACCAAGGTTCAAGGAGCGAATTGGACGAAGGGATTGCACAGGTCGACCGCTACGATGTCCTTGACCCCTTGGTCTTGGACGCAGCCGACTTCGGCGCGGCGACAAGGCGTAAGCGAATCTTTGTGCTGGGCACACACAAGGACAAAGCAAGTCCCATCTCAGTCCACCTTATTGAAGAGGCCAAGCGCCCCGCGGCATCGGTGAAGCAGGCCATCTCGGATCTTGAGGATGCCACGTACATCCAGGACGACGAACGCGGCTACGATCTCTGGCGCACAAAGAGCAAGGGGCGACCGAGTGCCTATGCCGCTGCCCTGCGCGCTGTGGATGGCAGGACGACGGGACTACGGCCGACACGGCATTCCAAGGAGGTCCAACGGAGATTCTCGACGGTCTCTCCGGGCGAAGTGGACCCCGTCGGCAGACATCCTCGTCTCGATTGGCACTCTCAATGCCCCACGTTGCGAGCCGGTACCGGGGCTGACAGGGGTTCGTACCAATCGGTTCGACCGATTCATCCAGATGAGAACCGAGTCATAACCGTTAGAGAGGCTGCCCGCCTTCAGGGCTTTCCCGACGACCATTACTTTCATCCTACCGTGTGGCACAGCTTTCGGATGATCGGAAACAGCGTCGCGCCGCACGTCGCTCAGGCAATTCTGAAGGTCGTCGCGGCAGCACTTCGAGGCGGCATTCAGGCTCCGCAGGAAATTCAGGCCGCCGAATTACATGGTTGATCGTTTGACGCCGGAACGGCGATCTTGGCTGATGTCGCGCGTGGCCTCCAAGAACACATCTCCAGAGCTGCGCGTTCGCCGGGCGGCTCACGCCGTCGGGCTGCGATTCCGGCTTCATCGGGCCGACCTCCCCGGGAAACCAGACCTAGTGTTTCCCAAGTACCGCGTCGCACTCTTCGTCCATGGTTGTTTCTGGCACCGGCATCCCAATTGCCGGAAGTCGTCGACTCCAAAAACACGCACTACGTTCTGGGACAACAAGTTCGCCGCGAACGTCGCCCGGGACCGCCAAGTCATCAAGGCTCTCAGACGGATAGGGTGGAGAGTCGTAGTGGTCTGGGAGTGTCAGACGAAAGACGCTGGCTTGCTTGCGAAGGCTATCGCGCGGGTGACGGCGTACCGGCCGGTCACTGCCGTCAGGACACAATCTGCGCGAAAGCGGGGTAAAGGCGATAGTATGTCTCAAAGGCCTCGATCTGGTCATCCTCCAAGTCGAAGCCCAATTCGCGAACTAGGTCACGCGTGAGCCTGCCGACCCGGGGCAGCATCGCTTGCAGAGACGCCGCCTCACGCATCGTCAGATTGGGAGCTTTGATCGGCTTCTCCGGCATCCCCGACCAATGCGGTCCCGCCACGAGGTTACGCGCTACTACAGCGGCGCCCTTCGCGGGCAACAGTCCCCCGACGGTCACCATCGGAGCGCCGTCGCGATAGGCGATTCGAAAGGCCTTCACGAAGCCCCCAGGTCGAGCAAGATCGGCTCCAACGGATTGCATGAAGGCCAGAGCGAGGTCGGCGAGCGTCTGCTGCATTCTCTCGTCCTTGCAGGCGGCCTTGGCCAAGTCGTCCGGCACAACAGCGCCGAAAATGGCTCGGATTCTCTCCACTCTGTCAGGGGCGGAGCCGTAGGTCATCTCGTGCGCGTTGGCCGTGACCACCAACATGCTGTTTTCGGGTGCGTTTTCGATCACCCACCGAACGTCGTCGGCCACCGACTCATCGAACCCCCCGTCGTAGTCAAGCCAGAGCATCCATGGCCTTCCACGAACCACCGTGTCTTCCAGTAGCTTCGGAA
>CAYRNE010000442.1:0-2487 GCA_964425245.1 uncultured Devosia sp. | reverse complement strand
TCCACCTGGCCGGCCTTGATCGCCCGCAATGTCACCGCCACCTTCGACGGGTCCAACATCTCCAAAGACTCGACGTCGTGCTTGTGATCCACACACACCGTCTTGTAAATGTCAATGAGGCCGTACGCCGAAGACCGACTAATGCCGATCTCCGGCTGCCCGACCCACTCGCCGAAGCTAGAAAGGCCAAGCGCCTCCCAGCCCTTACCACGATGAAACGCAAACAGCGCCACCGCCAGCCTCGGCCAGACTTTGCGTTGCTCCCCGAGCCCAGCGACGATCGACCGCTCAATGCGGAAAGCATCATCAGAACTGATCGCAAGGGAAGCCATCAAAACGGCAGATCGTCGTCGTCAGCACCAGACGCCGGGATCGACGCGCTGTTAGCACCGAGATCGGCCGGCGGATGAATGCCCTTCACCTCCGCGATCGACGCGCCATCAGGCTTCGTCTTCTGACCCACAAAGATCGAGACCTTCCGGCCAACCAGGCCCGAAGGGTTGAACTCGAACTGGCCCTGCGGAACCTCGATACCGGCAGACATCAACAGGCCCATCACAAACCCCATCGACTTCGGCGAAAGGCTCTGCCAGCCAGTGATCCCACCCTGCTCATTCTCAAACCGAAGCTTCCACTGAGGAAAATTCTTCCCCTGCACTTCCTCCGCCTCAGTGATCGTCACTTCATGCTTACCGTCCGGCAGCACAGACCCGCCCGTATATGGCTCCACCCCAGTGAAGTCAAACTTCGCCATCAGTCATTCTCCTTACTCGTCGCGGCCTCTATCCACTCAGTGATGTTCAACTCCCTCGCCTTCCCCAAAGCACCCGAACGGTCCTTGGCTCGCCGTCCCCTGCCCTCAACCAACTGGCCCATATAGCGGGTGGGATTGTCGCCCTCGCCCGGGACCGCCTGGCAGTACGCCACAACATCCACCTGGGCCATCAGCTGCTCCGGTAGTTTCTTCCCGCCGGTCAGCGGCCTGCGGGTGGGGATGCCCTCGATGTCGTCCACTGACTCGTGAGCGATCAACACGAGGTTGACGGGCAGGTCACGGAGCGCCCGGACGAACCGTTCGATCTTGGTGTTGACCTCACCGTAATGCTGAATCTTCGCTGGGCCAGTACCGGCCAGCTCCTCCAGCAGCACCCGGTAAACCTCGCCGATCGTGTCAACCACAACCGTCCGTACATCCTTGCCGTCCCCGGCCAGATACAGATATGCCTCGTCCAAGGTGGCTGAACCGGCAAGCTCAACCTCACGGAACTCGGCGTCGGACAGCTCGCGTGCCTTCCGCAGAGCGTTCGGGCCTTCCGCGTTCAACACCAGGATCGGCCCTGGCGCGGTGCCCGCAGCGACGCTCTTGCCGGCCCCCGGCGGGCCGTACAAGAGAGTGTTGATCGTGTCGGGCTTTTCGCCAGGCTCAACGAATATCAGGGTCAATGGTCCTCCCTCAGTCGCTTAGGGGTAGAGCGGTTAAACAGAACATCGATCAGCTCTCCGTTGTCCGGGTCATCACACACGTCCCTGAACTGGCAGGACGGGCAGCGGGCCGGCGACGGATTGCGGATCGGAAACAACGCACCGGAATCCAGGTCCCTGACCCTCTGGGCGGCCGACACGAGTTGGCGGCCAGCAGTCACGAGTTCTTTCTCGGTCAGGAAGATCCGGTCGGTACGACCCCACTGCTTCGCCGCCAGTCTCGCCTCGACCTCCGGGTCGTCCCCTCCGGCCTCCCTGTACGCCTCGACGGTGCAGGACTGCACCTTGGACAGGCCGCCGTCCTTGTTGACCTTCACCGGGCCAGGGGCGGCGTTTAGGGTTTCGTCGTGGATGACCCCGACTGGCATTGTGCCGGTGTGCTGCCACCACGCCCAGCAATACCAGTGAATCTGCCGGGACCGGGCAACCAGCGCCAGGTCGGACAGGCGCTTTCGCAGCTTGAACTCGACCAGCCAGATCCCGTGGTCGTCTTCGAGCATCCCGTCGAAGAACGCCTGCAAGCGGTACTTCGTGGACCGGCGCCGGCCGCCCCTCGACGGGATCGGCACCACAACCTCCTGCTCCAACCAGGCGATCCCCAAAGACGGCACACGACTCACGTAGTGGACAAGAATTCGGCTGAGGGCATCGTGCATCGCCTCGGCCTCTTTGGGGTCGTAGCAGCCTGCTTCTCGCTGCTCCGCCGCGTCCTCGCTGATCGCCGCTGCTAGCTGCCCCAGCGCAAAATTAACGTTGCCGGTCGAATGCCACGAGGCAACAGCCCTTCCCCACGCCCGGCCCTCTCTCAACACCGGGGCGACGTGCAGCGGCACGAGCGTCGAGCCATCTGTCAGATGACCCGTGTAGCCAAAGGCATGGCGGTACTCACAGTCCAGCATCGCCGAGACCTCGGAGTGGGAAAGGAGCCTCACGCCGACCTCCGGGCCTCACGGAAGTTCGCGTGGCCTTCCTCGGGCCGCCAAGGCATCTCCGGGGGGAACTGGT
>CAYRNE010000441.1:0-2495 GCA_964425245.1 uncultured Devosia sp. | reverse complement strand
TGGTTGGTCAGGCGGACCTTGGCGACCTTGCGCAGCGCGGAATTGGGCTTCTTCGGGGTGGTCGTATAGACGCGCGAACAAACACCGCGCTTCTGCGGGTTCTGCTCCATCGCCGGGACTTTGCTCCGCTTGGGCTTGGAGGCCCTTGGCTTGCGGATCAACTGATTAATGGTCGGCATTGCGCTCTTTCCATCCGAAATTCTCGTGCCGAAGCCGCAGGCAAACCGAAACGGCGCCTCGCCCGTCCCCTTGTGCTACAGGACCAGCGGCGCCTTTGGATGCAGTGGAACACCCACTTCACGAGCGGGCATTCATGCGCTCAAAGATTTGCTACGTCTTCTCGCCTTGGCTGTGTGTTTGAGCGCCCTGGATGCCCGCGCAAGGTGGCAGATACCCGGCTGGCGCTCACGACCGACCGTCAAGGTGGCGCCTCTCTATAGGCCGCGAGTCGGCACGTCAAGGATTCTTTGCCAGAAATGTGCGCGCGGACGCACCGGATTTCCGGGGTTTCCGCTCGCCCGCGTTCATTCTTTGTATCGACGCAGCGCCGCACTGCGTCCGGCACATGGCTCTCGGGACGAAGGTCCGCGCCGTCCCGCCGGGGGCCGGGTTGTTGACCGGCCTTCGACGTGTATAGGATCGGCCGGGGCATCTGCCCGCGCCGCCGGCTGTAGCCGAGCCAGCGCGGCGCAACGGAAGGGAATATCTGATGCTTAGGCAGCTGATCCTGGGGGCTGGTTTCGTCGCCGCGACGGCGCTTTCCGCCCAGGCCCAGACGATCGTCGACGGTAACAGTGTCGACGAAATCCTCAACATCGCCCGCGGTTACGGGTCAGCGACGCTGAGCGAGTCCTCGTCGAGCGGCACGCCGGTCATCGAAGGCAGGATCGACGGAATCCTCTACCAGCTCTTCTTCATGAACTGCGACGACAACGCTACCAATTGCGAGGACCTGAACTTCTACGCCGGCTTTCTCAACCTGAAGCCGACGCTGGAGGTCATCAACGACTGGAACCGCGACAAACGCTTCGGCAAGGCCTACCTGGACAGCGACCTCGACGCGGTCGTCGAGTTCGACGTGAACCTGGAACACGGCGTGACGCGAGACAATCTCGACGCGGCGTTTGCGGTCTGGAGGCTGATCCTCGACCAATACAAGACGTACATCGGATACGAGTAGGCGCGGTCGCCCTGCCCGCCCTGTTCAGGTCACGACGGCGATGGCAAAACCGTCGTAGCCCTTGGCGCCCACGGTCTGAAGCGCCGTTGCCCTGAGCCGCGGATGGCTCCCCATCAGTTCTAGCCCGCGTCGCGCGCCCCCGGCGCTCGCGTCCCGGCCGCGCTCGCGGAGCACCTCGCCCTCGTGCACGACATTGTCGAGGACGATGACCGTGCCCGGGTGCGAGAGCTTCACCGCCCAGTCGACGTAGCCCGGATTGTTCGGCTTGTCCGCGTCGATGAAGACGAGGTCAAACGGACCCAGGCCGTCCTTCTCGACGCCAGGCAGGCTATCCAGTGCCGGGCCGACCCGCAGTTCGATGCGCTTTCCGACCCCCGCCCGCTCGAAGTTCGCGGTGGCGACGCTGGCATGGCGGGGCGCATGTTCCAGCGTGACCACCCTGCCGTCCGGGGGAAGCGCACGCGCCATCCAGATCGTCGAATAGCCGCCGAGGGTGCCGATCTCGAGTACCCGGCGCGCTCCGGTCACGCGAACCAATAGGTCGAGGAACCTGCCCTGCACGGGTGAAACGTCGATCGCGGGCAAGCCGGCATCGGCGTTGGCCTTGAGGACCGCCGCCATCGCCGGATCGTCCCCGATCAGAGTCGCTTCGAGATAGCGGTCGACTTGGGTCCAGAGAGCGTCCGTCACGTCGGTGCTGCCTTTGTTGCAGGTATGGCGGGGGTTGCCGGTTCGTCGTCAGCTCCGCCCCTGTCGTATAGGTTATGTCGGTCAATGCCCTGATGGACAATGCCGCGCCGCGGGCGTCTGCTGTCGAACGGGAGGGCACCCATGAAGTGGCTTGGTCTGGTCCTTTTCGGCATCCTGTCAGCCGTTGGCCTGGTTTCGATCATTGACTTCGCGACCATGCGGGGCGGCTCGCTGCTCATTGGCGGCTCGCCGGTTTTCGTCGAAGGCGACCACCCGAGCTTCATGCTGAGCGGCCGCATCGTACGATTTCCGCCGCTCCTGCAGCAGGACAGGCGGCGGGCAGCAGTTCTCGATGAGGATTACTTCTTCTGTGAGCGCTCGACCGGAACAATCGTCAGGTTGCCTCGCGGCTACCAGACCGATTTTGCCTCGATACCCGACATTGCCCGCATCCTCGTGGATCGACTCGGAACAAGCCTCGAGCCCGCCGCCATTCATGACTGGCTCTATTCCACCGGCGAAGGTGCAGGAACGCCCGAGCAGGAGCAGAAGCGGCGGGAGGCCGACGACATATTCCTGAGGGCACTGGAAGACAACGACGTCGGCCTTGCCACCCGAACAATCA
>CAYRNE010000440.1:0-2507 GCA_964425245.1 uncultured Devosia sp. | reverse complement strand
GCGGCCAGAACGTGCGCCTTGCGAGCCAGCTCATCGGCTGGGACATCGACATCCTGACCGAGCAGGAAGAGTCGGAGCGCCGGCAGAAGGAATTCACCGAGCGCTCGGCGCTCTTCATGAAGGCCCTTGACGTCGACGAGATGGTTGCCCAGCTATTGGCCTCGGAGGGCTTTTCCTCGATCGAGGAGCTCGCCTACATCGAGACGTCGGAAATCGCGTCGATCCAGGGCTTCGACGAGGAAACCGCGGTCGAAATCCAGAACCGCGCGGCCGAGTATCTGGATGCCCAGACCCGTGCCCAGGACGAGGAGCGCCAGCAGCTCGGCGTCGCCGACGAACTCTACGACATCCCCGGCCTCACCGCCGCGATGCTCGTCGCGCTCGGCAGGGACGACATCAAGACCGTGGAGGACTTCGCGGGCTGTGCCGCCGATGACCTCGTCGGCTGGACCGAACGCAAGGATGGCGAGATCAAGCGCTTCGAGGGAACGTTCAAGGACTTCCCCGTTTCCCGCGAGGAAGCCGAGGAGATGATCCTCAACGCCCGGCTCAAGGCCGGCTGGATCACCGAGGAAGACCTGCAGGCCCCGGCCGACGTGCCGGTGGAAGGAGCGCCCGCGGCATAGCGGGCGATTTTCCGCCCGGTGCCGCGGCAGAAAGAACCGAGCCGGCAATGCGCGCTGACGCGCGAGGTGAAGCCGGTCGCGGACCTGGTCCGCTTCGTCGTCTCGCCCGACGGCGAACTGGTGCCGGATACGGACGCCAGAGCCGAGGGCCGCGGCGTCTGGATCAGCCTCGGCGAGAAATATGTTGCCGAGGCGGTGCGCAGAAAGGCCTTCGAGCGCAGCCTCAAAGAGAAGGTGAGGCTGCCCGACGACCTGCCGGGACTGACGCGCCGGAGGCTTACCGAGCGCTTCGTCAGCGCCCTGCAGATGGCCAAGAAGGCGGGCCAGCTGGTAACCGGCGCGCATCGGGTGCGCGAGATCATCGCGAGTGGCGAGATCGTTGCCCTGATCACGGCCAGCGACGCAGCCGAGGACGGCCGCAGCAAGATGCTCTCCGCGCTCGCGGGAGCGGCGAAGGCGGCCGCCGCAGAAGGGGGTGAGGCACGTGACGTGCCCCATCTCGAATTGCTCGATTCCGGCCAATTGGGTTTGGCACTCGGGCTTGAAAGTGTGATACATGCTGCCCTCGTCGAAGGGGCAGCGTCTCGATCGGCCCTCACGCGGGCCCGCAAACTGGTCCAGTACCTGGACAATTGACGCTGACGATTTCGTAAGGAAGACGCAAGTTACATGGCTGACAACGACGACAAGCGCGAAGATGGCGCGGGCCAGAAGAAGACCCTGACACTTAAGGGCGCGCCCAACCTGGGCCGTGCCGGCATGTCGCGGTCCTCGCGCTCGACCGTGGTGGTCGAAAAGCGCACGCGCGTCGTGCGGCCGGCAGGGGCGAACGTCGGCGCCGCCGCGCGTCCTCATCCGACGCAGGCGGGTGCCCCCGCTACGCCGCGTACCCAACTTCGCCAGTCTTCGGCGCCGACGCGCGGCGGTGGTGGCCTCAGTGCCACCGAGGCCGACGCGCGCGCTCGCGTCCTGCGCCAGGCCGAGGCCCGGCTCGCCGAGGACAAGGAGCGCTTTGCCGCCGATGAAGCGCGCCGCATCGAGGAAGAAAACCGCCGCCGCGAACTGCGTGAGCAGGCCGAACGCGAGGAAGCCGAGCGCGCGCGCCAGCGCGAGGCCGATGCCGCCGTCGCCGACGTAGCGGCCGTCTCGACCGTTTCGCGGGAGGCGCGGCCTTCACCGGCGCGCCGCCCCGGCGCGCCCGGCCGCCCGGCCGCCGAAATGCCGGCGCCTCCGAGCGAGGCCGACGGCCGCCGCACCCGCGGCGTCCCCGGCCCCCGATCGCTGGTCAATGCCGCGGAACTCGAAAACGCGCGTCGCTCGGCGCGTGCCGCGCCGGAGCGCCCCACGCGCCGGGCCGGGGACGAGGACGCATTCGGCCGCAGCCGCCTCACGCTTTCGAGCGCGACGACCGAGTCCGATCGCGACCGCGGTCCCTCGCTCGCGGCCATGCGCCGCCGCCGCGACAAGAAGCTCGGCCGCAATCAGCAGGCGATGCCCAAGCTCAGCCGCGAGGTCACCATCCCGGACGTGATCACCGTGCAGGAGCTCGCCAATCGCATGGCCGAGCGTGCCGTCGACGTCATCAAGATCCTGATGCAGCAGGGTCAGATGATGAAGATCAACGACATTCTCGACGCCGACACTGCCGAACTGATCGCGACGGAACTGGGTCACACGGTCAAGCGCGTTTCCGAATCGGACGTCGAGGAGGGATTGTTCGACATCCCCGCCGACGATCGCGCCGAGGACCTGACCCAGCGCCCGCCGGTCGTCACCATCATGGGCCACGTCGACCACGGCAAGACCTCGCTGCTCGACGCCCTGCGCGCCACCGACGTCGCCGGCGGCGAGGCCGGTGGGATCACGCAGCACATCGGTGCC
>CAYRNE010000439.1:0-2515 GCA_964425245.1 uncultured Devosia sp. | reverse complement strand
CGGGAACATGCCGATGAAGTCCGCCGCCCTGGCATCGGGCTGGGTGAAGGCTTCGGTCCGCACGCCGATGTCGATCGCCCCGCCGGTCAGCGCCTCCGCGGCCCAGAGGTAGGTCGCGGCGGAGGCATCCGGCTCGACCGCGAAATTCCGTGCGCGATAGCCTGTCGGCTCGACCCGCCAGGTCCTCTCGTCGGCGGCCTCGGCCCTTGCGCCGAAGGCACGCATCGCGGCGAGCGTCAGGTCGACGTAGCCGCGCGCATCGAGGCTCTTTCCAGTCAGCGCGACCTGAACCGGCCCCTCGCCGAAGGGCGCCGCCATCAACAGCGCCGACACGTACTGGCTGGACAAGCCGCCGTCGATCTCGACCCGGCCCGATCCGAATCGCCCGCGGCCGCGCACGGTCACCGGCGGGCAGCCGGTCGGGGCGGCGGCGTCGATTCCCAGCGAATTCAGCGCCACGACCAGCGGCGCGATCGGGCGCCTGCGCATGTGCTCGTCGCCATCGATCACCACCGTGCCGTCGACGAGCGCCGCCGCAGCAGTCAGGAAACGCACCGCGGTTCCCGCATTGCCGAGCATCAGCGGCGCACCGGGCGGCACGAGCCGTCCCCGCCCCGAAACGATGAAGGTCGTCTCGTCGGGCTCCTCGATCGCAACGCCCATCCGACGGAGGGCCGCCGCCATCAGCGCCGTATCCTTACTTTTGAGGGCACCGATGATCCGGCTCGTTCCTTCGGCCAGCCCGGCGAGCAGCAATGCGCGATTGGTAATCGACTTCGACCCGGGCGGCACGACACGGCCGACGAGCGGGCCGGCGGGCGGCGTCAGAGTCAGGGCTTTGAGCTCGGCGAGCATGCCGCTGCGATTGGCACGGGGCGCCGCCAAAGGCAAGGCGCCGGCTCAGCGGGTTTACAGCTCCGGCTTGCTCCGGAGCGCCACGGGATCGGCCGGTAACAACTGCAGCGCGACGACCATGCCCGACGTCTTCATCTTGTATTTGAGATAGTGCGGCGTCTGCAGGTGCGCGTCGTAGGCGGCCTGGTCCACATAGCCTTCGAGGATGCGGATCAGATGCGGGCTGCCGCTGATCGAAACGGCGTGAATGAACAGCACGCCCGGTTCGGTGGCGGCCGACGCCTCGATCTCCTCTGCCAGCAGCACCTTGTAGCGCTCGAGATGCACGGGATCGATCTCGAGTTCGGCGACCCGTACGAGCGGTTCCCTGCTTTCGGCGCTCATATGCTGCTGGCCTCAGTCAAGGCGCCAGCCGCTGCTGGCCCGGCTTTCATGCATGAACATAGGGCAATCCGCCCGCTTCTCGAAGAAGGTCGTCTCGTCTTCAGGATGGAGCGCGGCCTCGCTGAAATTCACCGCAAAACTCCGGTGCGCGGCAAGATAGGTGCAAACGAAATACCAGCCCACCTCACCGCCGGCATAGAGCTTCGATCGTCCGATACTGACGCCGGTGCCGCTGGACGCCCACATCGCCCACACGCCGGCAACGAGGACCAGCAGGACGAGACCACGGACGAAGCGGTTCACGCCCCGGCGCGCGCTTCGGCCAGTTCCTTGAGGTCCGCCGGTTTCAGCATCACGCTTTCGCCGCAGCCACATTCGCCGGTCTGGTTGGGATTGGTGAAGGTGAAGCCGGACTTGAGGATGCCCTCCTCGTAATCCATCACCGTGCCGAGCAGAAACAGCGTCGCCTTGGGCTCGACCCAGACGTCAACGCCCTTGTCGCTGACGTAGTCGTCGCCCGCGACCGGCTCGGTCACGTAGTCGAGCGTGTAGCTCTGTCCCGCGCAGCCGGCGTTCTTGATGCCGACGCGCACGCCCACCACCGGCTTCTCGCTCGCGGCCATGATCTCGCGGACGCGCTCGGCGGCGGCATCGGTAAGGGACATGATCTTCAAAGCCATGGCGTCGCTCTATCGTTCATTGCCGATATATAGCACCGGCGCGGCAGCGGATAAAGGCTGCGCTCCCGCCCCGTGGCGGTCCTACCACCAGTTCAGCGCGACCTGCGCTTCCTCGCTCATCCGCTCCGGACCCCAGGGCGGATCGAAAACCATGTTCACGGTCACGTCCTTGATGCCTTCGACCGACATGGCGGCGTTCTCGACCCAGCCGGGCATTTCGCCCGCCACCGGGCAGCCGGGCGCCGTCAGCGTCATGTCGATGGTGAGATTGCGGTCGTCGTCGAGATCGACCTTGTAGATGAGCCCCAGCTCGTAGATGTCGACCGGAATTTCCGGGTCGTAGACCGTCTTCAGCACGCCGACCAGGTCGGCGGTGATGCGTTCGACTTCCTCGGGCGGGATCGAAGGTGCAACCGTGGGCGTAACCCGCCCGCCATCGGGTGCGGCTGTCGCTTCGGCCCCCGTATCGGGCCCCACCGGCATCGCCGTCGCGTCGTCCGCCTTCACGTCCGTCTCGTCGCTCATCAGAAGAACGTCCTTGCCTTCTCGATGCCCTCGACGAGGGCGTCGATGTCGTCCTCACCGCTATATAGGCC
>CAYRNE010000438.1:0-2531 GCA_964425245.1 uncultured Devosia sp. | reverse complement strand
GGGTGTCGAAGTTCTCGACTTGATATGAGCCGAGAGGCCGCCACCGCTTTGCCGCAGCCCGACGAGATCGACGGCGAGCCCATTCCGCTGTCGGCGCTGCAACACGCGGTCTATTGCCTGCGCCAGGCCGCGCTCATCCATCTCGAGCGATTGTGGGAGGAGAACCGCCACACCGCCGAAGGTCATGTCCTTCATGCCGTGTCGGACAGGCCGGCGGGGCGCTACGCGCGGGGTATCCGCCGGGAGACGGCAGTGCCGCTCGCCTCGCGCAGGCTCGGCATTGCGGGCGTCGCCGATCTCGTCGAGTTCCATCCGGGCGAGGGTGGCGAGACACCGTTTCCGGTGGAGTTCAAGCGCGGCAAGCCCAAGCTGCACCGCGCCGACGAGGTCCAGCTTTGCGCCCAGGCCCTGTGTCTAGAGGAAATGACCGGCACCCCGGTGCCTCGCGGCGCACTCTACTACGCGCAAACCAAACGCCGACTCGAGGTGCCCTTCGACGCCGACCTGCGCGACTTGACCGAGGCAATAGTGACGCAGTTGCGGGAGGTGTTCGCGTCGCGGGTGACGCCGAAGGCAGTCTACAAGGCCTCCCTTTGCCGCGCCTGCTCGCTGCACGACCTGTGCCGCCCGCGGATCGGCGCGCGTTCTGCCATCGCCTGGCGCAACCGGATGGTAGAGGACTTGCTCGACGACGGTGAAGTTTTGTGAAGAAGCTTCTCAATACCGTCTACGTCACCACCGAGGGAGCGAGCCTTCGGAAGGACGGTGAAAACCTCGTCGCGGAGGTGGAAGGCGCTGAGCGGGCGCGTGTGCCGTTTCACATGCTCGGGGCGCTGGTGGTGTTTGGGGCCATCTACATCTCACCATCTCTGATCGGCGCATGCGCCTCGGCAGGCATTACTGTGACCTTCCTCGACCGCGTCGGCCGTTTCCAGGCGCGAGTGGAAGGGCCGTTGGCTGGCAACGTGCTGTTGAGGCGTGCCCAGTATACCGCCTCCGACCGGCCGGAGGATATCGTGCGCGGAATCGTCCTGGCAAAGGTGGCCAACCAGCGGGCGGTGCTGAGGCGCGCCATAAGGGACTATGGCAGCGAGTTCGAGCCGCCGCAGACCGAGCGGTTGAACGAGGTCACGGACCGCCTGTCGCGTATCGTCCGGCGGGTCAATCTGGCCGGACTCAACCTGGAGACCCTTCGCGGTGCCGAAGGGGAGGCAGCCAACCTCTATTTCAGCGTCTTCGACATGCTGATCCGAAGCCCGGACACCGAGTTGCGTTTCAAGGGCCGCTCGCGCCGGCCGCCGCTCGATCCCATTAACGCACTGCTGTCGTTCCTCTACACGCTCCTCACCCATGATTGCCGCAGTGGCGCCGAGAGCGTGGGCCTCGACCCTGCTGTGGGCTTTCTTCATCGCGACCGGCCCGGGCGGCCCAGCCTCGCGCTTGATCTGATGGAGGAGCTCCGTCCGGCTTTCGCCGATCGCCTTGCGCTCTCCCTTGTCAACCGGCGGCAACTGCGGGCGATCGATTTCGAGCAGAGGGACGGCGGCGCCGTGTGGTTGTCGGACACTGGACGCAAGACCGTTCTTGCCGCATGGCAGGAGCGCAAGAAGCAGGAACGCCAACATCTCTTCTTGGGCGAGGCGGCGCCCCTGGGGCTCGTACCGTTCCTCCAGGCTCAACTACTGGCGCGCCATCTTCGCGGCGATCTCGACGCCTACCCGGCCTGGTTCTGGAAATAGCTCGGATGATGATCCTCGTGACCTACGATGTAAGCACCGGCCACGCCGACGGCGCGGGCCGCCTGCGTCGTGTTGCAAAGGCCTGCCGCGACTACGGGCAGCGCGTGCAGTTTTCGGTGTTCGAAATCGAAGTGGAGCCGGCGACATGGGTACTGCTCAAGGCTCGGCTAGAGGCAATCATCGACGCCGAGCACGACAGCCTGCGATACTACCATCTAGGGGCCAACTGGCGGCGACGCGTGGAACACGTGGGCGCCAAGCCAGCCACCGATCTTGACGGCACGCTGATCGTGTGAACGCGCCGTGGTGCGAACGTCAAGCGTGCTCGAGCTGTCGGGCGGGTTCGCGCCTGGCGTAAGTGTTTGAGCTGGCGGACCGTTTTTCGTGGCGTGAGGCTATGTGCACTACTGTCGACGGCCTCACGGTTCCGTTCGCGATGAGAGGTAGCTTCTAGAAGCAGGAACAACGTGTTAGCGACGGAGCGGTCGCCCCTCGTGCAGGGGCGTGGATCGAAACTCATGGCGCGGTCGGACGGCAAGACGGTCCATTGGTCGCCCCTCGTGCAGGGGCGTGGATCGAAACGGGCAGTAGGACGTGAACACCCACGACCGCGCGCCGTCGCCCCTCGTGCAGGGGCGTGGATCGAAACTCCTGTTTCTGCCCGAACGCGCCGTCGAGCGAGGCCGTCGCCCCTCGTGCAGGGGCGTGGATCGAAACTCTCAACAGACCCTCCGGTCCCCGCCCGGAAACAGTCGCCCCTCGTGCAGGGGCGTGGATCGAAACTTGGCTTTG
>CAYRNE010000437.1:0-2576 GCA_964425245.1 uncultured Devosia sp. | reverse complement strand
GCGCGCTCCCTACGATCCGGCGCGGGGCGAGTGGGTCCGGTCGCTGATCCGGCAAACCGGCGCGGAGGTTCTGCACGTTCACAACTTCTTCCCGCTCCTGACGCCGGCGATACACGAGGCGGCGGCAGAAACAGGTATTGCCGTCGTCCAGACGTTGCATAATTTCCGGACGATCTGTGCCGCAGCGATCCTGTTGCGCGATGGCGTTCCCTGCGAGAAGTGCGTGACGGGCTCGCGCTACTGGGGCGTCGTGCATCGATGCTACCGGAACTCGGCGATCGGCTCCCTCGCGGTGGTGCGTATGCAGGAACGGGCACGGCGTAGCGGCGTCTGGCATCGCCATGTCCATCGGTTGATCACGCTGACCGAATTCGGCCGGAGGAAACTGATCGAAGGCGGGCTCCCGCCCAATCGACTGGTCGTCAAACCGAACTTTCTTCCGAATCGCGGGACGGAAATCGCAGCGTCGGCCATCGGCCATCGGGAGGGGGTGCTTTTCGTGGGACGGCTGTCGGTCGAAAAGGGGGCCGATACCTTGGTCCGAGCAGCGGCCTCCATCGCGGAGTGCCGGATTACCGTCGTCGGGGATGGCCCCGACCGGGCTGAACTTGCCGCCCGGGCGCCGGGAAATACGGCCTTCCTCGGTGCATTGCCGAGTTCCGAGGTGCACGAAAAAATGTCGGCGGCAGCCTGCCTCGTTGTTCCTTCGATCTGCTACGAGGGCTTTCCAACTGTGATCGTCGAGGCATTTGCCGCCGGCTTGCCGGTCGTCGCCTCGCGGATCGGGGCGCTCGCGGAAGTAGTGGAAGACGGCGTCACGGGGCTGCTGTTCAATCCCGGCGACCCCGCCGACCTTGCCGCAAAGCTGACGACCCTGCTCGACGACCCGGCACTCGCGCGCCGCATGGGCGAACGGGCACGCAAGGTGTTCGAGGAGCGATATACCGAGCGCGCGAACCTTCCCCTCCTCGAAGCCATCTACCGGGACGCGATTGCGCTGCGGCGCAGTGAAGCGACGGTCTGAACGAGTCGGGACGCGCAGCCTCGCGGCCCGGCAACGGGAGCGTTCCGTCAGTGGTGCAGCTCCCGCAGCAGCGCGTCGCCGTCGATATCCGCGACCGGCAGGCGGGGCAGGTCGAAAAGATCGGCGCCATTGTCGTAGACGGATCCGCCGCGCGTGCTGCATGCCCAGTCGAAGCCGGCTGCCCGGGCGATCTTGCGCACCGCCGCGTCGCGGCGGCCGTACGGGTAGGCGAAGCCGGTCGTCCTCCGGCCGGTGATCGCCGCGCAGGCATCGCGGCTGGCCTCGATTTCGGCGCGGCACTCATCCTTCGACAGCGTCAGCAGGTCGGGATGCGTCGCCGTGTGCGCCTGGAGGGAAACATGGCCCCGCGCACCGATGCTGCGAACCTCTTCCGCCGTCATCGGGAACGACGACAGATCGGGGCCGGGAGCATCCGGCAGCAGGTCGCGCAGCCGCGCGATCACGCCTTCGATCCGGCTTGCAGGCAACGGCCGCAGCGCTTCCCAAAGCCGAAGATAGGTTGCCTGCCGCGGCGGCGGATCCGGGTCCGATGCGCGCCACGCGCGGATCGCCTCGGGCGCTGGCCGCTCGTCGAGCACCAGCTCGCAGCGGAGTCCGTCCACCTCGATCGTGGCGCGCAGCGGATGCGGCGAGAGCAGCACCAGACGCGCCAGTTCCTCCCACCAGAATTCGCCTTTGCCGAGGAGGCCAGTCGGGAGGAAGAACGTCGCCGGGAGGCCCGCCTTCTCGAGCATCGGTGCGGCGTCCGTCATGTTGTCCCGGGCGGCATCGTCGAACGTTATGGCGAGTGCGTTGTCGGGCAGGGACCGTTTGCGAACACCTCTCGCAAAATCATCGAGCGGCAGAACCGTCCGCGCACTCTTCAACGCCAGCAGTTGATCGGCGAAATGCGCCGGCGACACGGCCAATCCCCAGGGGTCGTACAAGGGAGTCGCGATCCGGTGATACATGAGGATCGCCGGCGCCGGACGCGGGGGAGCGGGCTGGCGCCCGGCCGGCCTCGCTAGCCATCTCATTCCCCTCATCGATCTCCGCCCGGCTCGGGTGAAGCGAGCGGCTTCGTCGCCCGTATCGTGACGACGACCGGATAGGCCTCGTCGCGCACGTCGAGCTTCTGCCTGCTGACCTCCTCCAGGGCCAGTCCCTGAAGGAAGGTGATTGCGGCATAGACGTTGCCGAAGGACTCCACTTCGATGTTCCCGGCCCCGAAAACATCGCCGAACAGCCGGCGCGCCGCCTGCGGTGCCACGCCCCAGTACCAGCTTCCACCCCATTCGTGCCGGTCGATCTGACTGATGCAGGGGAGCGTGACGAGCAGAACGCCGCCGGGCTTCAATCCGGCGTGGAGCTCGCGAATGCTCGCGCCGATGTCGAAAATGCAGTGGAGCGTCTGGGTGATCACGGCGCAGTCGAAAGCGCCGGCCGGCAGCGTACCCGGAACCGACAGGTCGCCCACGATCGTCGCTGCAGGATTGCCGGCATGGACGTGCAGCACGTCGCTCCGCGTCACGGCCTGGCCGCCGAAGCGGGT
>CAYRNE010000436.1:0-2593 GCA_964425245.1 uncultured Devosia sp. | reverse complement strand
GAAACGATGCGCTTCTCGAGCTATCAGGCGAACGGCCTGCAGGCCTCGTACCGCCTGTCGGGCACGGTGAGCGACCTTATCGCGCAGACGGTCAACCACCAGGGCAATGTCGCCGCGACCGCCCTAGATGACAACGAGACCCAGGGCCTCCTGATGCAGGCGCTGACCGAGCGCCTCGACGCCGAGTACGGGGTCGACGTCGACGAGGAGATGGCGCGTCTCATGGAGCTGCAGAATGCCTATGCAGCCAATGCGCGCGTCCTCACGGCCGTGCAGGAACTGATCAAGCAGCTGCTGACGATCTGAGAAACGAGTCGCAAATGACCACCATCGGCAAATCGATGTTCCCGGTGAAGTCGAGCTTCCAGCATATCGCCAGCATGAAGGCGCGCTACAACGCGCTGCAGCGGCAGCTCGCGACCGGCCAGCGCGCCGCGAACCT
The DNA here is from genome assembly GCA_964425245.1 of uncultured Devosia sp. Lineage (GTDB taxonomy): Bacteria > Pseudomonadota > Alphaproteobacteria > Rhizobiales > Devosiaceae > Devosia_A. The sequence goes on along the minus strand of CAYRNE010000436.1, from coordinate 2,151 downwards.
CGCGGAGATGGGTTCGAACCGGTTCTTCGACCTCTCGATGCGGGCAAGGCTCTCCAAGATCGACGCCTACTCCGAAACGATGAAAGCCGTCGACTTCCGCCTGGAGGTGCTCGACGTCACGATTTCGCGCCTCGACGAAATCGAGGCGAAGCAGCGCACCTCGATCACGCCCGGCGCCTACGGCACGGGCAATATCAACTTCAGTACCGTTCCTACGCTGTCGCTCGCGGCGTTCGATGAGGTGATGACGCTGCTCAATGCCGATGTCGGCGGACGTTACCTCTTCGGCGGCGGGCTCACCGACAAAAAGCCGGTGGTTTCCCCGAGAGCTGCACTCGACGGCGAAGGCGGCAAGGCGGGATTCCGCACGGTCGCCTCGGAGCGGAAGCTCGCTGACCTCGGGACCACGTTGATGGGGCGCGTCACGGTTGCGGCGCCCGCGGACACGGTGACTCTCGCCGAGGATGCCGATCATCCGTTCGGCTTCAAGCTTTCGAGCGTCGCGGCCTCGACGACACACATTTCGGTGGTACAGCCGGGCGGCCTGCAGCCGCGCAGCCTGACGGTCCAGTTCGACACGGCCAACCTGCCGCTGGCGGGCGACAGGGTGACCATCGTCCTGTCGTTGCCCGACGGAACCACGGAATCGATCGAGCTCAAGGCGACCAACAGCGTCACTCCTGAGCCGGGCGAGTTCCAGATCGGCGCCGATGCGGACCAGACGGCGACGAACTTCGCGGCTGCACTTACCGATGCGGTCGAGCTCATGGCCGGAACCAAACTCGCCGCGGCCTCGACCTACGCGGCGGCCGAGAACTTCTTCAACGGACGGGGCGAAGCCGTGATGCGCGTCGACGGACCGCCGTACGACACCGCGACTGCGCTCGTTGCCGCGACGCCGGCCGACACCGTGCTCTGGTACGTCGGCGAGGACTCGGCGGACCCGCGTTCGAGCGTCAACGCCAAGGTGGACGATGGCACCACGGTGAACTACGGCGTTCAGGCCAACGAGACGGGCCTCATCGAACTGGTGCGGACGCTGGCGTCTATGGCAATCACCACCTATTCGGATGCCGACGCGACATCCCCCGGCCGCTTCGACGCCATGGCGCTGCGCCAGATCGACAGACTGGCCGAGGGTAACAGCAACAACGACGGCTCGATCGGCGTGATCGCAGTGGAGCTTGGCCTTGCCAAGACCACGATGGGCCACGTGGGCGAGCGTCAGACGGCGCACAAGGCGCAGCTCGATTCCATGCTGGCCGACATCGAGAACATCCCGCCCGAGGAAGTCGCGATGGAAATTCTCGCGCTCAAGACCCGGCTCGAGGCGAGCTTCGAGACAACCTCGCTCGTCGCCCAGCTCTCGCTGGTTCACTACCTGCCGTAGATCTGAACCGGACCTGGTGTTGACCTAGAGGTCGTTCGCATTCGGGCCCTGCCGCAGCCCGGTTGCCAGCTCGCGATTGATGTTGATCAGCACATCGAGCTTGGCCGCGTGCGGATTGGCTTCCGTCTTCAGCGTGTGGCTGAGAACGAAGAGGCCGAGATTGGCGACGTTCTGCCGGATCGGCTGGGGCAGGGGATTGTCCGGCCGGGTGACCGAGGTGAGGAACACGTTCCAAAGGCGCCGGTTGAACCGCAGCGCACCGCGGAGCTCGCTCTGGTGCGCGTCCCAGTTATCCCGGATGCGCTGGAGGTTGGCTGCCGATTTGGAGAGGAGGTTTGCTTCGAGATCGCGAGGATTAGCCGTTTGCCTGGCGACCGTCTGGTACGCCGCCGCCCCCTGTCGATGCATTTGCGAGTAAGTCCCGTTCGTAGAGGATCAGCTTTTTCGCAGCCTTCAACGCTTTGTACAGCGCACCGGTTAATATCTCGTTGTTGATTTCGTCGACAAAGCGGACGGTTGATGGCGCCGCCTTGACGATGTCGTTAACCAACTGGAAGTAGTGCTTGCTGAGCCCGGACACGTCGTCATTGATGTACATCAGCTGGACGGCGAGATAGATGCGCTTGGCAGGGCTGTCGGCCGTTTCTGCGGTGAGGATGTCCTTCTCCCTGAGAATCGGCGCGCTGCCGTCGATGAAGAGCCGCGTCCGCTGCTCGCTGTTCGTGATCATTGCTTTGGGTGAATCGCTACTAGTGACCGGC
>CAYRNE010000435.1:0-2602 GCA_964425245.1 uncultured Devosia sp. | reverse complement strand
ATCATTTGCATGTTGGTGCGGGCGACATGCACCCCGCCTCGCGGCGGTTCACCCGTATCCAGCGCATGAACAATGTCTTCGATGAGTCGTTTGGTCGAGCTCTGCTTCGGAATGACGGGGTAGGGTCGCTCCTCGAACGCTGCGCCACTAATGGCTTCGCGCCCTACGATTCGGTGCTGACGCACGGCTTCACGCTCGATGGCGAAGGCCGGAAGATGAGCAAATCTCTGGGTAATACCGTCGCACCGCAGGACGTGATCAGGCAGTCTGGCGCCGACATCCTGCGGCTCTGGGTCGCGGCGTCGGATTACGCGGACGATCTGCGTATCGGCAAGGAAATCCTCGGCACCACCGTCGATTCCTACCGCAAGCTCCGCAACACCATGCGCTGGCTGCTCGGCAACCTCGCGCATTACCGGCCCGGGGACGAGGTGGCGCCGGCGGAAATGCCCGAGCTCGAACGGCTGATCCTGCACCGCCTGCAGCGGCTCGATGCGCTCGTTCGCGAGGCCTATGCCGAGTACGATTACAAACGCGTCGTGGCGGCGCTGAGCCAGTTCATGAACGTCGATCTGTCGGCGTTCTACTTCGACATCCGCAAGGATGCGCTCTACTGCGACCCGATCTCGTCGGTGAAGCGCAAAGCGAGCCTGACCGTGCTCGACCGCGTGTTCGATTGCCTGACCGCCTGGCTCGCGCCGATCCTCGTTTTCACGATGGAGGAGTGCTGGCTCGAGCGGCATCCGGGCGAGGACTCCTCCGTGCACCTGCGGCTCTTCCCGGACCTGCCCGCGGACTGGCGCGACGACGCGCTGGCCGAGAAATGGGAGCGCATCCGCCGGGTCCGCCGCGTGGTCACCGGCGCGCTTGAAGTCGAGCGCAAGGACAAGCGCATCGGGTCCTCGCTCGAAGCCGCGCCGCAGGTCTTCATCGCCGACCGGGCGCTGCTCGAAGCGCTGGCCGGCGAGGACTTCGCCGAGGTCTGCATCACGTCGGGAATTGCGGTGAGCGAGGGCGAGGGCCCGGCCGGCGCCTTCAGGCTCGATGAGGTGCCGGGCGTCGCGGTCTTGCCGGCACCCGCCGAGGGCCGGCGCTGCGCCCGCTCGTGGAAAATCCTGCCGACGGTCGGGTCCGATCCGGATTATCCCGATCTTTCCCCGCGCGATGCCGCGGCCATGCGCGAGCGAAAGGCTGCCGGGCTTTGAGCGGCTCCGCCCTCATCAGCCTCTTCTTCGGGTTCACCGCCTTCCTGCTCGACCGGCTGCACAAGCTCTACCAGATCGAGCTCGTCGGCTGGCGGCAGGGCGACGGCATCCGCGTCACGGATTTCTTCGATTACGTGCTCGTCTGGAACACCGGGATTTCCTACGGGCTTCTCGCCGACCTGCCGCTGCTGGTGCTCGGTGCGGTCATTCTGGCGGCGCTCGCCGCGCTGGCCTTCTGGTGGTGGAGGGCGACCCACGCACTGGTCCAGATCGGCCTGATGCTGTGCATCGGCGGGGCCCTGTCGAACGCGGTGGACCGCATCGTTTATGGCGCCGTTGCCGACTTCTTTCATTTTCACTGGCAGGCTTGGTCGTTCTATATTTTCAACCTGGCGGACGTCGCCATCACCTGCGGAGTGTTGCTCCTGATCCTCGACATCCTCGGATTCGGCAGCCGCAAAGAGCAGGAGAGGGCGCAGTGAACGCATTGCTGCCGAAATCTGGTCTTAGGGGCGTCCATGGGCTATAAGGCGCATCCCAAGGGGATCAAGGGAAGGTTCATGCGTAGCATCTCGATCGGGCGGCGGCCCGCAGCTTTGGCCGTACCCCGCCTTGCGCTGACCTTCATCGGGCTTTTCGCCGGCCTCGCCCTCAGTGCCTGCACGACCACCGAAGGCACCAATGCAATGACCGATTTCGGCACCTTCGAGCGCGAAGTGATGACCTCGTCGCTCCAGGGCCTCGGGATCATCGAGCGCGAGGAGAAAGAGGAAACCGGCCAGCGCCGGGCGCCCCTCGCGCTGCCGAAGGACACGGGCGCACTGCCGGCGCCGAAGGATGAGATCCAGGTCGCCGCGCTCCCCGAGGATTCGGACAGCGTACAGATCGATACAAGCGGCCTAACCGAAGCCGATATCAAGCGCCTGCGCAACGCCCGCGTCGTCGACCTGCGCACCCTTTCCGGGCGCCCCCTCACCGAGGAGGAGACGCGCCAGCTCACCGCCCGGATGACCGCAGCCCGGCTCGGCTCCAGCCCCCGGCCGCTCTACCTGCCGCCCGAGGAATACTTTACGCATGTCGATGGCCAGGAACTCGTCTGCATGAGCAAGAAGGGCGAGCTGGTGCCGATCCGGCATCCCGACTGCCCGTACGAGATCAAGGAAGCGATCGGCCACAGGCAGCCGCAGAGCGGGGGCATCCTGGGCGACATGTTCAAGCCGGACAGCCTCCAGAACTAGCCCGCTCGGTCGGCGGGCGGTCCGCCCGGGGGACCATTATGGCAGATATCGACAAGCAGAGGCCCGCGGGTGACCGGCTGGCCAAGGTGATCGCCCGCGCCGGCGTCTGCTCGCGCCGCGACGCCGAGGACTGGATCAAGGCCGGCCGGGTCGCCGTCA
>CAYRNE010000434.1:0-2644 GCA_964425245.1 uncultured Devosia sp. | reverse complement strand
GCGATGGCCGCACAGATCGAGGCCGGCTGAAGGCCGGCCGCCCCCAGCCTTATCCCTGCGCCTTCCACCTGGCGTGACCGCGAGGTGCCTTGGGCCGATGATCGCGGCCCCCCTTGCGGGTGGGCGTGCAAAGCGCACCAGAAGCGGACTGCCTACGCAGCCAGCGCCGCGAGTATCCGCACCCAGGAGCGGATGCCCTTGTGGAAGCTACTCAGGTTGTACTTCTCGTTCGGCGAGTGGATGCGGTCGTCGTCGCGCGCGAAGCCGATCAGCAGCGTATCGAGCCCGAGGACGCGCTTGAAATCGCCGGCGACGGGGATCGAGCCTCCCGAGCCGATGAGCGCAGCTTCCTTGCCCCATTCGTCCTTGAGCGCGGCGGCGGCCTTGCGGAGGAACGGGCCATCGGTCGGGACGGAAACGCCCGGGCTTGCGCCGTGCTCTCGGAACGTCGCCTTGGCGTCGGCGGGCAGCCGGGCGCGCACGTGAGCGCGAAACGCATCGCGGACCTTATGCGGATCCATGTTCGAGACCAGCCGGAACGAGATCTTGGCGCTCGCCTGGGCCGGGATCACGGTCTTGAATCCCTCCCCGGTATAGCCGCCGCTGATGCCGTTGATCTCGCAGGTCGGACGCGAACGCGTCTGTTCGAGGACCGAGCGGCCCCGTTCGCCGGCCGGCGTTGACAATCCCGCGCCGCGGAGGAACGCGGCCTCGTCATAGGGCAGGCGCTTCCATTGCGCGGCGATCGCCGGCGGCAGCTCCTCGACATCGTCATAGAAGCCCTCGATGGCGACGCTCCCGTCGGGGTTGCGGAGGCTCGCGATGATTTCGGCCAGCACCTGGACAGGATTGCGCGCGGCGCTGCCATACATGCCCGAATGGAGGTCATGGCTGGCGCAGGTGATTGTCACTTCCTCGCCCACGAGGCCGCGCAGGCTGGTCACGATCGCGGGGGTCGTCGCGTCCCAGAGGTCGGTGTCGCAGACCAGCGCAATGTCGGCCTTCAGCTCGTCTGCGGCCGCCTCGAGCGCGCCGGGCAGGTTCTTGCCCCCGGTTTCTTCCTCGCCCTCGGAGACGATCGAGACCCGGAGCGGCAGCTTGCCGGCCGTTGCCCGCCAGGCGCGGCAGGCCTCGAGAAAGGTGAGGAGTTGCCCCTTGTCGTCCGAGGCGCCTCGCGCCACGATCCAGGTGTCGCCGTCCGGCTGCCTGACGAGCTGCGGCTCGAAGGGATCGCTGTTCCACAGCGAGACGGGATCGACCGGCTGTACGTCGTAATGGGCATAGAAGACGACGTGCGGGCCGCCGGCAGCGAGCGCATGTCCGATGACCACGGGATGGCCTGGCGTCTCGCGCGCCGAAGCGTCGAAACCCTCGGACCTCAGGTCCTCGACCAGCCAGTCGGCGGCGCGGCGCACCTCTTCGGCGTAGGCGGGATCGGTCGAGATCGATTTGATGCGGATGAGGTCCTTCAGGCGCTCGAGGCTTTCCCCGATATGGGCATCGGCGTAGGCGAGGGCGGCATCGAGGGTGGTGGGCATTGGCGGACTTCCGAAGGGTTGCTCCACGGGGCTTAGCCGGGACCACCGACCCTGGCAAGTTCAGTCGCCACGGCTCTCTCCTTGCGCGGTCGATCCGCAACTGGAACAATCGGCGGCAGTGACCGGGGAAGCTCCCCTATGGGCGCGATCGGTGGTCTCGTCGTTGCTCTCTTGACCAGCGTGCCGCTGCTTCTGTGGCTGACGCGCAGCGGAACCGTGCGTCTCGATCCCGAGCCCTGGCACTTGTCCGACACCGCCAAGCAGCACGTCACGATCATGGGCGGATTGGCGGGCTTTGCGGTTACCGGCATCGTGCTGATCGTCAGCTTTGCGCGCGTCCAGGCAGTGTCGACGGTTGCGCTCGACACCGTCGTCGTCATGTTCGCTGCCGCGTACTTCTTTTATGTCGGCAATGCCTTCCTGATCTCGTATGCGCCTTCGGGCGACGCCGGTGGGGATCGCGCGCACCGCATCCATTTCGCGCTCGCCTCGAGCATCGAGTACCGGACCCTGTTCGTCTCCTGGTTCGCTTTGATCCCGCTGTTCGAGGCGCATGGACTCTCGCTGCCGGCCGACGTTCTCAGCTATCTGCTCCCGGTCTCGTTGCTGCTCGGTTCGGCAATCATCGCGATGGCTGCCGACGGACTGGGGCTCGTGAGCGTGAACGAAACCTACATTGCGGCGGCGACCGGGACAGCACTCGCGCTGCTCTATGCTGCTCTGGCCTGGTTCGGACTGCCCGGCCTGCGCGATCCATACTCGGCAATGGCGATAACGGTCGCCGTGTTCGTCGCCAATCTTGTCGGTTTCGCAGTGGCTGCGTTCAGTCCGCTGTCACAGCGGTACCCGGCTGTCGCCCGCTTCTATGAACGCCATTCGCGCCGGGTGGGGCTCATCGACATGCAATTGACGATGACCGTCCTCGCGTTCCTGTGGCTCGCGGTGAGCGGCATCATCTGAACGCTGTTGCGGCGACTACGACGACCCCGCGCCATCCTGCCGGACGAAGGCGATGCGCAGCATGTTGGTCGCACCGGGTGTGCCGAGCGGAATGCCGGCGGTGATGGCGATGCGGTCGCCGGGGCGGGCGAGGCCTTCCTGGTAGG
>CAYRNE010000433.1:0-2661 GCA_964425245.1 uncultured Devosia sp. | reverse complement strand
AAGTTCGAGGTGGTGATCGGAGCACACGAGCTGGACGAGACAGGCTTCGTCGTCGACTTCAAGCAGCTGAAGCATCGAGTTCTCGAGCCGGTCCATCGGCTCCTCGATCATTCGCTCGCACTTTCGGCTGAGCTCTTCACCAAGATCAAGCCGAACATCGCAAGTGTGGGCGAGGCGCTCCTGGCGACACGAGCATCAGGCCTTCACAGTCCGGAGACAATGCTGGAGCTCCAGGGTGCACGGAATGTCTACCCTGGAGGTATGAAGATGGCCATCTTCCCATTCACTCCGACGTCGGAGCGCATCGCTCAGTGGCTCTACCTCCTCGCTGATTCGCAGATCGGCGACTCCCGAGTGATGGTGATCGAGGCACGTGTCTACGAAACTCTCCACCCCGTCGAGGCCGTCGCCTCATACGTCCCCACCATGTAACCACCGTGTGATTCCCTATTTTAGGTGAATTTCAGAGTTTTTCATCTAATGGGGTTGACTTCGGTGAAAAGAGATCCATAATACACACATGAGTCGTGGGAAGATGGAGCAACCTGCTCCGCCCACAGTCACGTCGTAGCAGACTTACAAGGAGATTCGAAATGGCGAAGATCAAGCCCACCACCAAGAGCAAGATTGAGAAGGAGATCCTGGATGCCCTCGGCAGCACCTTCAAGGAGCGGAAGAACGAGAAGCCCGAGAAGTACCGCGGCCGTCTGGTCCGCGCTGCCACCGAACTCGATGACGACCAATGGAAGGCGCTGGATGAGGACACCCAGCTCTGGATCAACAAGGTCGCCGAGGAGCTGAACGAGAAGAAGACCCCCAGCGACTTCGCCGACCTCGTCGATGAGGAAGAGGACGACGAGGAGGAGGCCCCCGAAGCCGACGACGCGGATGACGCCGAGGGCGCTGACGTCGACGGCACCGACGACGATGAGGAGGAAGATGACGATGAGGAGGAAGAGGAAGTGAAGCCGAAGGGCAAGTCCAAGACCTCCACTCCCTCCAAGGGCAAGCCGGAGCCGAAGGCGAAGAAGGAAGCCCCGGCGGCCAAGGCGAAGCGTCCTCCGCGTGGTGGTTCGGCCGCGTACCGCCGGATCATGATCGAGAATCCCGGGATGTCCAAGGACGACATCCTCAAGGCCGTCGAAGCCGAAGGTCACAGCCTCAGCCCCAACACGGCCGAGGTCACCTTCTACGAGACGAACTCGACCCTCCGCGTGATGGAAGAGATGGGCCTCTACAAGCCGAAGGCCAAGTGATTCACCAGCCGCCCCACGTATAGTTACTACGTGGAGAGCGAAACCAACCCCCATAAAGGGAGCATGGGATTCGAATCCCGGCTCCCTTTATTTTATGAAAGGAGTTCCGGATGAGCAAAGGTGCACTCGTCGTCCTCTCGGGCGGCCAGGATTCAACGACTTGCCTCTACTGGGCCATCAGGAAGTGGGGGCGTGAGAACGTCCACGCTTTCACCGTCCACTACCGGCAGCGTCATCAGATCGAGATCAGGGCTGCTGCCGAGGTTGCTCGCCGGGCCAATGTCGCAACCCACGAGATTCTCGGTCTCGATCACGCAAGCGGCGAGCGTTGCCACATCTCGTCTGTGGGTGAGCATAATCTGCTCGACCGCATGAGCGAGACCGCGATACTCCAATCGATGTCTCCCCTCGTCAACGAGACCCCGGTCGATCACTACACCAATGTTGCCTCTCTTCCCGGAGGTCTTGAGAAGACCTTCGTTCCGGCTCGGAATCTCCTCTTCCTCACACTGGCCGCCAACCGTGCGTATGAGCTGGGCGTCCGCAACATCGTCACCGGTGTCTGCGAAGAGGATTTTGGTGGGTACCCTGATTGCCGCCAGGCCTTCATCACCCTTGTCGAGAAGGCAATCACTGTCGGTGTATACGGCGAGGTGCATGACGCTCCCGGGGTCGACGACCCGTTCCGCATCCACACGCCGCTGATGTTCTTGACGAAGAAGCAGTCTGTCGATCTTGCCCGGACCCTCGACGGCTGTATGGACGCTCTGGCATACACCCACACCTGCTACGACGGATGTTATCCCCCACACCCCAAGAACCACGCGTCGCTGCTGCGTGCACGGGGTTTCGCAGCTGCGGGGGTAGCTGACCCTCTCATTGTCCGCGCGGTCGCAGAAGGGCTGCTCCCCAGCGATTATCCCCGGACAGGCCTCGTCGAGGGCACGAAGTATGACGACTTTGATCCGAGGGATCCTCTCTTCAAAGACACTCCGAGCGTGGGCGAAGCAGCGAAGAATCCCGATGCCGACGTAGAGATCAAACCCAAGCAGAAGCCGCGGCCGAAGTTGAAGAAGAAGCGGGAGTAGCACGTCTTCGTTGACGTGTGTCTCACTAACTCAAGGTAACACATCAAAGAGAACGAAAGTAATGCTGACCGACGACTTCACGCCAGCAGTAAGCCCTACCCGCGAGCAGCTGAGGTTCGCTGTGGTCGAGCTCATCAACTACATTGAACCGCAAACCGACGGGGAACTTCGCGGGGGCCTCCAGGAGACCCCCGATCGATTCCTCAAGGCACTTGACACCTGGTTTGGAGGTTATCACCTCGACCCAGCGAGTGTGCTGAAGACTTTTGAGGACGGAGCGCAGGGCTGCGACCAGATCATCTTCCAGGGCAACATCC
>CAYRNE010000432.1:0-2668 GCA_964425245.1 uncultured Devosia sp. | reverse complement strand
CGAGAACAGCGAATCCACGGGGATGAAGCCGATCGGGGCGTCCTCGGGCCGGTTCTTGTCGGCCGCGACGTAGCCCTTGCCGGTGTTGACGGTGAACTCGATGTTGATCTCGGCGCCGTCGTCGAGGTGGCAAAGCACCAGGTCGGGGTTCAGCACCTCGATGTCGCCGGTGACCTTGATGTCGCCGGCCGTCACGGCACCCGGACCCTGCTTGGAAAGCGTCAGGCGCTTGGGGCCCTCGGCCTGCATCTTGAGCGCGATTTCCTTGACGTTCAGCACGAGGTCGGTGATGTCCTCGCGCACGCCCGGCACGGACGAGAACTCATGCAGCACGCCGTCGATCTGCATCGCGGTGACGGCTGCGCCCTGGAGCGAGGAGAGAAGCACCCGGCGAAGTGCGTTGCCGAGCGTCAGGCCATAGCCGCGCTCCAGCGGCTCGGCAATCACCGAGGCGGTGCGCGCGTTGTCGCTGTCCGAAACGATGTCCAGTTTGGTCGGCTTGATGAGTTCCTGCCAGTTCCGCTGGATGGTCACGGGTTCGTCCTTTCAAAAAAGCGGTCCGCCAAAACCGCTATGCGTAAGCAATGTCGTCCCCGGCCGTGGCGCGCCGGGACCCTCCCAGTGGAACGCTCAGACGCGGCGACGCTTGCGCGGGCGGCAGCCGTTGTGCGGGATGGAGGTGACATCGCGGATGCTGGTGACGTTGAAGCCAGCAGCCTGCAGCGCGCGAAGCGCCGACTCGCGGCCCGAACCAGGTCCGCGAACCTCGACCTCGAGGGTCTTCATGCCGTGTTCCTGCGCCTTGCGGGCAGCGTCCTCGGCGGCTACCTGGGCCGCATAAGGGGTCGACTTGCGCGATCCCTTGAAACCCATCACGCCCGACGAGGACCACGAGATCGTGTTCCCCTGCACGTCGGTGATGGTGACCATGGTGTTGTTGAAAGACGCATTCACATGCGCCACCCCATTGGTGATGTTCTTGCGTTCCTTGCGGCGAACGCGGGTCGTTTCAGCTTTTGCCAATTTCAGTCCTTCGTTTCGATATCGACGCTGCCGTAATGCCAGCAGCTACATCGGATAGAAGCGAGTAGCGAATAGCGAGTCGGTTCCCGCAGGCGCCCGTTCCCTATTCGCCACTCCCTGTATTCGCTTCTCTACTTCTTCTTGCCGGCGATCGGCTTGGCCGGCCCCTTGCGGGTGCGCGCGTTGGTGTGCGTGCGCTGACCGCGAACCGGAAGGCCGCGGCGATGTCTGAGGCCGCGATAATTGCCGAGATCCATGAGCCGCTTGATGTTCATTGCGACGTTGCGGCGAAGATCGCCCTCGACCACGTAATCGCGGTCGATGGTCTCGCGGATCTGGATGACTTCGGCGTCGGTCAGTTCGTTGACCCGGCGTTCCGCCGGAATGCCGACCTTGGTGCAGATGTCTTCGGCGAACTTGTCGCCGATCCCATGAATGTACTGCAGCGCGATGACGACGCGCTTGTTGGTCGGGATATTGACGCCAGCGATACGAGCCACGTCGCCTCTCCTTAAGTCGGCCCCGGCAGCACCGGCGCCCGTTTTCTAACAACAAGGGACCGGAGTCCGACCCCCCAACCCCGCTGAGGAACCGAATCCAGCCCAGAAATCCATGAGACTGGCGCGGTTCTAAGGGCCGCTCCGGCCGGAGTCAACAGGCTCCAGCTGAAATGGCCCGATACTTGCTACTTCCGCCGGCATCCCGCCCGGACGGGCGCGAAGCCGCAGAGAAAACTCCCTGTTGGCGCCGCTAGTTATGCAGCGCGCCCCTGATGGCCGCGGCCACGCTCTCGATCGGCTGCATGCCGTCGACGCTCTTTACCAGCCCCTGCCGGCGGTAGTAGGCGACCAGCGGCTCGGTCAGCTCGCGATAGACATTGAGCCGGTTGCGCACGACCTCGACATTGTCGTCGGCCCGTGCAGCGCCGCCGCTCGCTGCCGCCGTTTCCCTGGCGCGGTTGACGATGCGGTCCACGAGAACGTCGGAATCGGCAGTGATTTCGATCACCGCGTCCAGGTTCATGCCTTTCTCGGCCAGCATCTCGTCGAGCGCCTCGGCCTGCGGGATCGTCCGCGGAAAGCCGTCGAGGATGAAGCCCCTCCTGGCATCCTCCTGATCCAGCCGCTCCGAAACAATGCCGTTGACGACCTCGTCCGGCACCAGGTCGCCGCGGTCCATGATCTCCTTGGCCGCGAGCCCCATCGGGGTCTTCGCCGCTATGGCCGAGCGAAGGATGTCGCCGGTCGAGAGCTGGGGGATGCCCAGGGCCTCAATGAGGATCTTGGCCTGCGTCCCCTTGCCCGCCCCTGGCGGACCCAGAAGGATGATCCTCATCGGCGCCTGCCTCCCAGCCTCGAGCGCTTCACCAGGCCCTCGTATTGCTGGGCGATCAGGTGGCTTTGGATCTGGCTGACCGTGTCTAGCGTCACGGTCACGATGATCAGCAGCGAGGTGCCGCCGATGAACTGGCTGACGGCGAGCTGGCTGAGGAACACCTCGGGGATGAGCGCGACGACCGTGAGGTAGGCGGCACCGATGACCGTAATGCGCGTCAGCACGAAATCGATGTACTGGGCGGTCCGCTCGCCGGGGCGGATGCCGGGAATGAAGCCGCCCGAGCGCTTGAGGTTGTCGGCCGTGTCCG
>CAYRNE010000431.1:0-2681 GCA_964425245.1 uncultured Devosia sp. | reverse complement strand
CGGCCACATTTCGCTCTACCAGCTCACCATCGAGCCGGGCACGCGCTATTACGACCTTTATCGCACCGGCAAGCTCAGGATGCCGGACGAGGACCTGAGCGCCGATTTCTACGAGCTGACGCAGGAGCTGACGGCCAAGGCAGGGCTGCCGGCCTACGAGATCTCGAATCATGCGCGGCCGGGCCAGGAGAGCGTCCACAATCTCACCTACTGGCGCTATGGCGAATACGTCGGCATCGGCCCCGGCGCGCATGGCCGGCTGCTGATCGGCAACCAGCGTCACGCCACGGCGACCGAGAAGCTGCCCTTCGAGTGGCAGAAGAAAGTCAATGCCCGCGGGCACGGGCTCGTTACCGACGATATCCTGAGCTGGGAAGAAGAAGGCGACGAGATGCTGGTCATGGGGTTGAGGCTGCGCGAGGGGATCGATCCGTCGCGCTTTGCACGCCTTGCGGGCCGCAGCCTCAGTCCGCACCAGATCGAGGAGCTCAAGCGCATCGGCTTCGTCGAGACGCTGCCCAACGGCTTCATCCGCGTTACCGACAAGGGCTGGCCGGTGCTCGACGCGGTGGTCGCGGACCTCGCAGCCTAGCGCCTCAGAGCTTTCTTAGCTCCACGCGCTCGATGGCGTGGCTCCGCGCCTTGCGCAGGATCAGGTCGGCGCGGCTGCGGGTGGGGAGAATGTTGTCGCGCAGGTTGGGGAGGTTGATCGCGTCCCAGGCCCATTGTCCGAAGGCGGTCGCCTCCTCGTCGCTCATCGTACTGAAGCGGTGAAAGAAGGAGCGCGGATCGGTGAAGGCGGTTTCGCGCAAGCGCTGGAAGCGCTCCATGAACCAGGCGCTGAGATCGTCCTCGGCGGCATCGAGGAAGATCGAGAAATCGATGAAATCGGAGGCAAAGACGATGGGCTTGCCCGATTTCGGCAAATCGCCCGGCTGCAGGATGTTGAGCCCCTCGACGATCAGGATGTCCGGGCGGTCGACGACCACCTCCTCTCCAGGGACGATGTCGTAGCTCAGGTGCGAATAAACCGGGACGCCGACCCTGGGCCGGCCCGACTTGATGTCGGAGAGGAAGGCGATGAAGCGCGTGCGGTCGTAGCTTTCGGGAAAGCCTTTTCTGTCCATGAGCCCGCGCTTCTCGAGCTCGGCGTTGGAGAAGAGAAAGCCGTCGGTGGTGACGAGATCGACCTTGGGCGAGGACGGCCAGCGCTGCAGCAGCGCGCGCAGGATGCGCGCCGTCGTCGACTTGCCGACGGCGACCGAGCCCGCCACACCGATGATGTACGGGATCTTGCCGTCGGTCGTGCCGAGGAACTGCCGCGCGGCCTCGTGCAGCGTCTGCGTCGCCTCGACATAGAGCGAGATCAGCCGGCTCAGCGGCAGGTAGATTTCCTCGGCCTCGTCGAGCGAGATCGGGTCGTTGAGCGCGCGCAGCCGCTCGATGTCCTCGCGCGTCAGCGTCATCGGCTCGTCGGCGCGGAAACGGGACCATTCGGCCTTGGTGAAATGGTGATAGGGGGCGAAGGCGAGCTTGCCCGGCGGCCCGCTCACGATGCGTCGCTCCGGCGCGACGCCTTCTCCTCGAGTCCGGACTGGGCCGTTCGCCGTTCGAGTTCCGCCATCACATCCCCGAGGCTCACGCCCGCAGCTCTGAGAAGAACGAGCAGGTGATAGAGCACGTCTGCCGCCTCTGCGGCCGATTCCTGCCGCTTGCCGGCGGCGGCGGCAATCAGCAATTCGGCCGATTCCTCGCCGAACTTCCTCGCGCAGCGCTCGATCCCCTGAGACAGGAGTCTCGCGGTATAGCTTTCCTCGGGCGACGCAGAGGCGCGGGCGGCAATACGCGCATCGAGATCACTGAGCGTGAAGGACATCGACCTCTCCCGTTGCGCCGTCGTTGCGGACGGCGATGCCGTGCGCGGCGAGCCAGGCCTTGGCCTCGCCGATGGTGTAGGTGCCGAAGTGGAAGATCGAGGCGGCAAGCACGGCGCTCGCGTGACCCTCCTTGACCCCGGCGACGAGGTCGTCGAGCGAACCGACGCCCCCCGAGGCGACAACAGGCACCTCGACGCTGTCGGCGATGGCGCGGGTCAGTTCGAGATCGAACCCGGATTTGGTGCCGTCCCGATCCATCGAGGTGACGAGCAGTTCGCCAGCGCCCCGCTCGACCATCGCGTGCGCGAATTCGACGGCATCGATGCCGGTGGGATTACGCCCGCCATGGGTGAAGATCTCCCAGGCATCAGTGTTGTCCTTGCCCACGGCCTGCGTCTGCCGGCGGCGCGCGTCGATCGAGACGACGATGCACTGGTCGCCGAACTTGTCGGCGGCGCGCGCAACGAAATCCGGATCGTTCACCGCGGCCGTGTTGATCGATACCTTGTCGGCACCCGCAAGGAGGAGCTTGCGGATGTCCTCGATCTTCCTGACCCCGCCGCCCACGGTCACCGGCATGAAGCAGTGCTCGGCGGTGCGCGCGACGACGTCGAAAATCGTCTCGCGATTCTCGTGAGAGGCGGTGATGTCGAGAAAGCAGAGTTCGTCCGCGCCCGCGGCGTCGTAGGCGATCGCCGCCTCGACCGGATCGCCTGCATCGACGAGATCGACGAACTGGACGCCCTTGACGACGCGGCCGTCTTTTACATCGAGGCAGGGAATGATGCGGGTCTTGAGGCTCAT
>CAYRNE010000430.1:0-2700 GCA_964425245.1 uncultured Devosia sp. | reverse complement strand
ACGACTACAACCGCGGCGATATGGTCAAGGCCAAGGTGCTCGATGTCGATGTCGAGAAGGAGCGCATCAGCCTCGGCATCAAGCAACTGGCAACCGGCGACACGTCGGGCGCCGCCGCGGGCGACGGCATCAAGAAGAATGCGGTCGTCACCGGCGAGGTCATCGACGTCAACGACGGCGGCATCGAGGTTCGGATTGCCGACACCGACGTCACCGCCTTCATCCGCCGCGCCGATCTCTCCCGCGATCGCAACGACCAGCGGCCCGAGCGCTTCGCCAAGGGCGACAAGGTGGACGCCCGGGTGACGCAGGTCGACCGCAAGACCGGCAAGGTGTCGCTGTCGATCAAGGCGCTGGAAATCGCCGAAGAGAAGGAGGCGGTGGCCCAGTATGGCTCCTCCGACTCCGGTGCTTCGCTCGGCGACATCCTCGGCGCCGCGCTCAAGGACCGCGAGAAGAAGTGACCGCGTCGCGGTGGTCCAGCCACGGCGGGACCACCTGCCGGTCCTTCGTTTCTCCAATCCCGGCCCGCGCCATCGGTGCGGGCCGTTCCAACAGGAGGCGGAGACGACCACCACCTTCCTCAGGGATGTGACCTGGCGGGCCATGACCGCCTTCGACCTTGCCGCGGTCGAAAGGATCGCGGCCTCGGTGCATCCCGATCTGTTCGAATCGCCCGAGGTGCTGGCCGAGAAGCAACAGCTCTACCGCAACGGCTGTTACCTGCTCGAGGTCGGCGAGCGCCCCGCCGGCTATGTGCTGAGTCATCCCTGGCTGGCGCACGCGCCGCCGCCGCTCAACACCCCGCTCGGGAGGATTCCCGCCAACCCTTCGACCTACTACCTGCACGATCTCGCGCTGCTGCCGGTCGCGCGTCGCATCGGCGCCGCGAGCCGCATCGTCGAAGCGCTCGTCAAGCACGCCGTTGCCGAGGGCTATCCGACGATGAGCCTTGTCGCCGTGAATGGGTCCCGCGGCTTCTGGGAGCGGCACGGATTCACGGTCGAGGACGACCCTGCCCTCGCCGCGAAACTCGCGACCTATGAAGCGGACGCGCGGCTCATGGTGAAGCGCCTCCGTTGAACGCTGCCGAAGGCCGCTGGAGGTTTCGACGATGATCTTGAGGAAATGGACCGGCCGCATCCGCACCGCCGATGCTGCGGATTATTTGCGCTACATCGAGGAAAGCGGGGGCGCTCATTACCTCGGAACACCAGGCAATCTCGGCTATCAAATCCTGACGCGGGACCTCGGAAACGGGACGACCGAAGTCTCGACCGTCAGCTGGTGGGAAGATCTCGGCGCCATCGTGCGGTTCGCGGGCGAAGACCCGCTCCGGGCCAGTTATTATCCCGAGGACGACCGCTACCTCCTCGACCGCCCCGAATTCGTCGAGCATCACGACGTTGCGGTCGACGGTCGCAGAAGGGACAAGCGCTGAGCGGCTTGCTTTTGCCATGACCGCTCGCTAAGGCCGCAAGGGCTTCACGCCGGGGCGCGCCATGTCGACCGATCCCTTCGCCGATCCTTCCCATCTCATCCCCGCCACGAGCCGGCTGAGGCGCTCGCGGACGCTGTGGCGCGTGCTGTTCTTTGTTGCTCTCGCCGTTGCCGCCGTTGCCATCGCGGGACGCTTCGGCCTCGAGAGCGGCGCCATCGGCGACCGTATCGTGCGGATCACCGTCGACGGCACGATCGTCACCGATCCGTCACGGGTGGCGGTACTCGAGGAGATCGCCGAAGACCCGCTGGTCAAGGCGCTGATCGTTTCGATCAACTCGCCGGGCGGCACGACCGCCGGCGGCGAAGAGCTCTACGAATCGCTCAGCCGCGTGCGGGCAGAAAAGCCCGTCGTCGCGGTAATCGACGAGCTGGGCGCTTCGGCCGCGTACATGACCGCGATCGCCGCCGACCGCATCTTTTCACGCCGCCTTTCGATCGTCGGCTCGATCGGCGTCCTCTACCAGCACGTCAATGCGGGCAAGCTCCTCGAGACCATCGGCGTCGATCTCGACAAGGTGCAGACCGGGCCTCTCAAGGCGGAGCCCGACTTCGACGAGCCGCTTGCCGGCGAGGTTCGCGCGTCGCTCCAGGCGATGGTCGACGATGCCTTCGCGTGGTTCGTGGACGTCGTGGCCGAGCGGCGCGGCCTCGCGCGAACCGAGGTGATAACGATCGCCGACGGCCGGGTCGTCACCGGGCGGCAGGGCATGGAACTCAGTCTCGTCGACGCGATCGGAGGCGAGAAGGAAGCGATCGACTGGCTCGAGACCGAGCGGCAGCTCACCGCCGGCCTGCCGGTCCTCGATTATTACCCGCCGCCCGACGACGGCTACTTCAACCTGCCGCGCTGGCTGACCGGCCTCGTTCATGGCGCGCTCGGATTCAATCCGGCGCGGCCGATCGCGCTTGACGGCCTAGTCTCGCTTTGGCAGGCTGGCCCGGCCATGTGAGGCGGCTGCTCAGTCGCAGCGGAGGAGCGCCGGGGGCGGAATGATAAAGTCCGAGCTAGTCCAGAAACTCGCCGACGAGAATCCGCATCTGTTCCAGCGTGACATCGAGAACATCGTCAACGCCATTCTCGACGAGGTCGGTAACGCGATGGCACGTGGCGACCGGGTCGAGCTCAGGGGCTTCGGTGCGTTCTCGGTCAAGAACCGGCCCGCGCGTGTCGGCCGCAACCCGCGCACCGGCGAGCAG
>CAYRNE010000429.1:0-2712 GCA_964425245.1 uncultured Devosia sp. | reverse complement strand
TCGGTCGGGATATCGAAGAAGCCCTGGATCTGCGCGGCGTGCAGATCGAGGGTGATCACGCGGTTGACGCCCGCCTCGGTGATGAGGTTGGCGACGAGCTTGGCGGAGATCGGGGTGCGGCCGGTCGAACGGCGATCCTGGCGCGCATAGCCGAAATAGGGGATCACCGCGGTGATGCGCCGCGCAGAGGAGCGGCGCAGGGCGTCGGCGATGATCAGCAGCTCCATCAGGTTGTCGTTCGCCGGATAGGAGGTGGACTGCAGGATGAAGACGTCCTCGCCGCGGACGTTGTCGTGGATTTCGACGAAAACTTCCTTGTCGGCGAAGGTCTTGACCGTCGCGGCGGTCAGCGGGATTTCGAGATAGGAGGCAACCGCATCGGCCAGCGCGCGGTTCGAGTTGCCCGTGACCAGCTTCATTGATGCGATCCTACGTGCGGCGCCGCCGGCTAGCTGGCGGCCGAGCCCCGGTTGCGCGTGACGTTTATATGCCGGCGGCGTGATAGGCAATGCGCCTTTGGCAGTGTCACAACAGGCCGATGAGGGCGATCTGGCGGCCGGTGGCCGTGCCGCGGTGCGTGGCGTAGCGGTGGGAGAAATACCGTTTGGGATCGGCGTAGGTGCAAAGGCCGAGGTCCTCGACGACGCCGACGCCGGCAGCATGGAGGCGGTCGAAGACGAATCCGGGGAGGTCGAAATGCTCCCGGCCATTGGATCCCATTGCGATCCGGTTCGCCGCGTCGCGATGACGGTCAAGCAGGTTCGCGGCGAATTCCGGGCCGACCTCGTAGTTTCGGGCCGAGATCGTGGGGCCTATGGCAGCGGCGATGCGGGCGCGCTCCGCGCCCAGCGAGACCATCGCCTCGACTGTCGCTTCGGCGATGCCGCCGATCGCGCCTTTCCAGCCGGCATGGAAAGCGCCGACGACGCCGGCCTCAGCGTCGGCGAGCAGTACCGGCGCGCAGTCGGCGGTGAGAATGCCGACGGCGAGGCCCGGCACCGCGGTCACCATGGCATCCGCCTCGGGCGGGCCGGCCAGAGGGCCGGAGATTGTTACGACGGCCGCCGAGTGAACCTGCTTCACCGTTACCAGCGATGACGGCTCGAAGCCGGCCGATCCGGCAGCGGTCGCCCGGTTCTCTTCAACCCGCTGCGGATTGTCGCCGGTCGAGGCGGAAACGTTCAGCGAGGCGAAATCGCCGGTCGAGACGCCGCCGCGCCGGCCCAGGAAGGCGTGGCGGATGCCGGGTAATCCGGCAAGCACGGCGCCCTGCTCGAGTGGTGCGGTCATGACGGGAATCCCGGCGGCTCGATGCCCGGCGAATGGGCGCAGAAGGCCTTGAACAGTTCGCCCATCGCTTCCTTCCCCGTCAAACGCCCCAGAGCCGCCCTGATGCCTTCGGCATGCTGCGGATTAGCCCTTGCGAGCATCTCGGCCCGCGTTTCGATACCGAGGTGGCGCAGGAAGTAGTCCTGCGTCGCCAGCGGCGCCGTGAGCAGTCCGACGGCTCGGGCCGCCGCGCCCAGCGCCTCAAAATCGACATGCGCCGAGATATCGGCCTCGCCCGGCAAGTCCAGCGGGTCGGCATAGGCGTGTCGGGCGACCGCCTGCAGCGTCTCGCCGGGCTGGGTCCGCGCGTAGCCGTAGTCGATGGCGAGAAGCGCGCCACGTTGCGCGGCGATCCGGCGCCCCAGCCGCTGCATCACGTCCTGCGCCGCAAGCCCCGCCTCATAAACCGATCCCGGGCCGGCCTTCCGCACCGCTTCGGGCATGGTTTCCTCTGGGAGTGCGACGGGTGAAAGGCCGAAGGCCCGCCGGCCGTCGCGCAGACCCACCAGCCGCTCGTGCCAGCCGTCCTCGGCGCGGACGAACTGCCGGATCGGCAGCGCGTCGAAAAACTCATTGGCAACGACGATCAGCGGGTCGTCGCTCACGGCGTCAATCTCGCCCGCCCAGTAGGGGTGGTATTGCCCAAGCCGCTCCTGCTGTTGCGCGCGCAGGGCGACATTGGACTCAAAGAGCTGCAGATGCAGCGCGTCGGTGAAGCCGGGCGCGCGGGAGGCGGCGCGCAGCGCATCCTGCATCAGTGTGCCGCGGCCCGGCCCCAGTTCGAGCAGGGTGAAGGAGCGTGGCTCGCCCATCTGCTGCCAGAGGTTGACGCAGAAAAAGCCGATCAACTCGCCGAACATCTGGCTGATTTCGGGTGCGGTGATGAAGTCGCCCGCCTCGCCGAACGGATCGGCAGCGCCATAGTAGCCGAGCCGCGGGTGCGTCAGGCATAGCGCCATATAAGTTGCAACGGAGATCGGTCCGTTGGCCCGGATCTGCGTGTCGATCAGTTCGCCGAGGCCGGGGCTCGCCTCAGGCACGGCGATGGCTCGTCTGGGCATAGGCGACGAGGGCGATGCCGGCGACGAGGATGGGCAGGCTCAGCACCATGCCCATGGTCAGCCAGCCGCCATAGAGGTAGCCGATCTGCGGGTCGGGCAGCCGCACGAGCTCGACCGCGATCCGCGACAGCGCGTAGCCGATGCCGAAGATGCCGGCGACGAGGCCCGGCCGGCGCAGCGCATAGCCGACGTGCGTGGCGAAGCGGATGATGAGGAAAAGCACGAGGCCCTCGAGCAGCGCCTCGTAGAGCTGGCTTGGGTGGCGCGGGACCTGTTCGGGGTCGGTCGGGAAGACGACGCCCCAGGGCAGCGCCGTCGGCGC
>CAYRNE010000428.1:0-2713 GCA_964425245.1 uncultured Devosia sp. | reverse complement strand
TCGCAACCACCGCCCAGTTCTGCACCGACCTCGGGATCGAGTTGCGCGAGGTGCGGGTCGTCGCGGACGACCAGCCGGCCATTGTCGAGGCGGTACGGACGTTGAGCGAACGCTACACCTATGTGTTCACGACCGGCGGCATTGGCCCGACCCACGACGACATCACCGCCGACGCGATCGCCAGGGCCTTCGGCGTCGCCCTGCCGATCAACCCCGAGGCGCGGGCGATGCTCGAGACGCGCTGGAAGCAGATGGGCACCGAAGTGACCGAGGCCCGGCTCAGGATGGCGCGCATCCCCGAGGGCGCGACGCTGATCACCAATTCGGTGAGCGCTGCCCCGGGGTTCCGCATCCGTAATGTTCACGTCATGGCGGGCGTCCCGGTTATCATGAAGGCGATGCTCGAATCCATCGCCCCCACTCTCAAGGGCGGGCGCAAGGTGCACTCCGTCTCGGTGACGTGCCGGGTGGGCGAGGGCGCCATCGGCGGCCCGCTCGGCAAATTGCAGGAGGAATTCCCCGACGTCCGGATGGGAAGCTATCCCCAGATGGGGCACAATTACGTGATGACGGAGTTGGTGCTGCGTTCGGCCGACGAAGCGCGGCTCGCCGAGGCTGCGGAACGGGTGCGCGCAATGGTACGCGAGGCGCACCGGAACGCCGGCCTGCCGGAAACCGAAGAGGCCTATTGACGGATCCGCGCCGCGGGGCGGCGCGCTGTGGGGACGACATGAATCAGACCAGCCAGAAGAATTTCCCGGTCACCTGGGACCAGTTCCACCGTGACAGCCGGGCGCTCGCCTGGCGGTTGAGCGGCGAAGGGCCGTTCGATGCGGTCGTCGCGATTGCCCGCGGCGGGCTCGTCCCGGCGGCGATCGTTGCGCGCGAGCTCAACATCCGCAAGGTCGAGAGCGTCGCCATCAAGAGCTATGACCACCAGAACCAGGGTTCGATCAAGGTGCTGAAGCCGATGTCGCAGGACATCCTCGACACCGCCAAGAACGGCGGCAGGGTGCTGATCGTCGATGACCTCGTCGATACCGGCGCGACCGCCCGCGCGGTCCGCGACATGCTGCCGGGCGCCCATTTCGCGACCGTCTATGCCAAGCCCAAGGGCCGGGAAATGGTCGATACGTTCATCACGGAAGTGAGCCAGGACACCTGGATCTTTTTCCCCTGGGATCTCGACGTGACCTACGTCGCGCCGATCTCGGGCGCGACGGACTGAGCGGAGCCGAGGTCATAGGCGCCGCCTCCAGCGCTACTGGTGACGGGAGGCAGACATGCCGAAGGTTCGAGAGCTTCGCCTCGTCATTACCGCCGAGGACTTCGACCGGGCCGTCCGGTTCTACCGTGACAGCCTCGGGCTACCGGAAGTTGCGAACTTCACATCGGACGAAGGGCGGGTGATCCTGCTCGCGGCGGGTAAGGCGACGCTCGAAATCTCCGATCCGGGGAACGCGGCGTTCATCGATGAGGTCGAAGTCGGGCGCCGGGTCGCCGGTCCCATCCGCGTCGCCTTCGAGGTCGACGACACGGCGGAAGCGACCCAGGTCCTCGAGGCGGCCGGCGCGAAGGTTCTGGGCGCGCCCAGGAAGACGCCTTTCAATTCGGTCAACGCGCGGCTTGAAACGGCGGACGGTCTCCAGCTGACGCTATTTGAGTTGGACCACGAGCAGCCCGAGACGTGGGTGGGCGGCTCCGGCGCGCCGGAGGCCGGCTGAGCGTCTTCAGGCCGGGAGACTGCCCACGCCCCCGCCGGGTTTGAGTTTTGCTCCGGCCTGTGTGAAACGCTTTGACCCGGCGGGCGTGATGGAACGGTAGACATACGGGACTTAAAATCCCGGGGCCGCATGGCCGTGTGGGTTCGAGTCCCACCGCCCGCACCAGTGCGCCCACCGCCAACGGATGAACTGCGCATGATGGATTCGGCGAGGCCAGCCCGAAAGAGCGGTTTCTGGTCGCCCCCGCTGCCCGAAACGGTCAGGTCACACCGTCCATGACCTTGCTGGCCGTCGCCGTCATCATGCCGACCTCCAATTTCATCCCGCCATTGACCGAAAGGCGCCGCCATTTCGGGGTGACTTCGTCCTCGAGCGCCTTGCGGCGATCCTCGGGCGCGCCGAGCACTCTCGGCGCCAACGGCGTGCTGTGAATGTACTGCCAGAAGAACTCGCGCGGCGGGGGAGCTTCCAGTTGCTTCGGCGCCGTGGAAACCTCGATGTGCGTGAAGCCAGCCGTCGCGAGAAGGTCGCGCAAGGCGTCAGGGTCGCTCATCGAAAACACAATTCGCGCAAAGCCGGCCGCCTCCGGGCCGATGTGCGCATCGAGCGCCGCGGCAAGGTCTGCGAATGGATCGGGGATCGGCCCAGGTACGTTCAGCGCGATCCGGCCGCCCGGAGCCAGCACGCGGTGCATCTCGGTGAACGCCGCCGGCCGGTCGGACATGAACTGAAGAGCCATCTGGCACAGGATCAGATCGAAGGACGCATCCGGCAGTGGCATGGATTCGGCACTCGCTTCGTACCATTGGATGCCGGTGCCCCCGCCATGGGCACGCGCCACCTCGAGCATGCCAGGCACGGGATCGATTCCTGCGACCGTCCCCGATGGCCCGGCCAGCGTGGCGGCGAGCCGGGCGAGGAGCCCGGTGCCGCAACCGACATCGAGAATGCGCTCGCCGGGCTTGGGCGCAGCTGCCGCCATGAGATCG
>CAYRNE010000427.1:0-2719 GCA_964425245.1 uncultured Devosia sp. | reverse complement strand
GCGGGCGATGGCGATGCGCTGGCGCTGACCGCCCGAGAGTTTCACGCCTCGCTCGCCCACATGGGCGTCATAGCCCTTGCGGCCCTTGGGATCGATGAGGGTCGAAACGAAGTCCTCGGCCTCGGCCAGCCGCGCGGCCTCGATCATCTCTTCCTCTGTTGCGTCGGGGCGGCCATAGAGGATGTTCTCGCGCACCGAGCGGTGTAGGAGCGAGGTATCCTGCGTGACGACGCCGATATGGGCGCGCAGCGAGTCCTGCGTCACCGTTGCGATGTCGGTGTCATCGATGGCGATCAGCCCGCTCTCTCGATCGTAGAAGCGCAGCAGGAGGTTGACGATCGTCGACTTGCCCGCGCCCGAGCGCCCGACGAGGCCGATTTTCTCGCCCGGTCGGATGTGCAGGTCGAGATTCTCGATCACGCCGCCCTTCTTGCCGTAGTGGAAGCTGACATTCTCGAAAACGATGTCGCCCCTGCTGACGGCAAGCGGCCTGGCCCCCGGCGGATCATTGACAATCCGCGGCAGCGAGATCGAACTGATGCCGTCGCGCACCGTGCCGATGTTCTCGAAGAGCTGCGTCATCTCCCACATGACCCATTGGCTCATGCCCTGGAAGCGCATGACGAGCGCGATGGCGATGGCGACCGTGCCGGCGGTCATCGCGTCCTGCAACCACAGCCAGATGCCCAGCGCGCCGATGACGAGCAGCAGCGTAACATTGAGCGCGTAGATGCCGATGTTGAGGATGTTGAACATCCGCATCTGGCGGTAGACGGTATCGAGGAACTCGTCCATCGCCGCATGGGCGTATGACTCCTCGCGGCTCGAATGGCTGAAGAGCTTCACCGTCGCGATGTTGGTGTAACTGTCGACGATGCGGCCGGTCATCAGCGAGCGCGCGTCCGCTTGCTGCTCCGCCACCTTGGCGAGCTTGGGGATGTAGAACCAGAGCAGCGTCGAATAGGCGGCGAGCCAGCCGAGGAACGGAACAGCCATGCGCCAATCGCCGGTCGCCGCGAGAATGACGCCGCCGATGAAATAGACCGAGACGAAGACCACGACGTCGAGGAGCTTCATCATGACTTCGCGCACCGCGAGCGCCGTCTGCATCAGCTTGGTCGCGATACGGCCCGCAAACTCGTCCTGGAAGTAGCTCATCGACTGCCGGATGAGGTAGCGGTGCACCGTCCAGCGGATGCGCTGCGGAAAGTTTCCGAGCAGCGTCTGGTGGATGGTCAGCGAGCCGACGACGACGAGCGCCAGCAGCGCGACGAGGAACCCCGCCATGCCCCAGAGCTTCCAACCCTCGTTCTCCAGGAACGTTGCCTTGTCCGTGGTGCTCAGCCAGTCGACGATCGAGCCGAGGAAGCCGAACAGCACCACTTCTCCCGCCGCGATCAGCGCCGAGGTCGACGCCATGAGCAGCAGCCAGCGCTTGGCGCCCTTGGAGAAATGGAGGCAGAAAGCGACGAGCCCTTTCGGGGGCTGCGCGGGTTCAGCCGCGGGATAGGGATCGAGACGCCGCTCGAACCAGGTCATCAGACCCATTTCAAACTCCTCGGGCCCCGCAGACGACAACACCGCCGCGTCCTCGTCGCGCGAGGTGAAGCGTGTGACTGTGTGTGGGGCCTGTCCGCTCGGTTTCGGATAACGCACGCACCGGAAGGCGGTGGAGGTGCGCGCCGACGGCCGCCGGTTTCCTGCTTCGCCGTGGCGGCAGTATGGCGAAATTCAGCCGTCAGCCGCTCAGAATATCCGACCTTGCGCGAGTCGGCTGTTGCCGGCGAGCAACATTCGATGCGCGGTCTATGCGACGCCGCCGCGCCGAAGGGCGTTTCGCCTGGCGGGGCAACGGTGGTAAGGCCCAACAGACGAGTACGGAGATGCTGAATTGCGCGGGGATAACGATCACATCATTCACCTCAAGGATTACCGGCCGAGCCCCTACCTGATCGACCAGGTGTCGCTGCATGTCCGCTTCGCGCCGGACGTGGCGAGCGTCCGGGCGCTGCTGACTGTCGTGCCACGCGAGGGCACGCCCAGGGGCACGCCGCTGGTCCTCGATGCCGACGAGCTCAAGCTGGAGTCGATCGCTGTCGACGGCCTTCCGCTGCCCATGACCGACTACGAGGAAACCGCGACGACGCTGACCCTCCGTGAACCGCCGGATCGCCGTTTCGTGCTCGAGACCGAGGTCAGGCTCAACCCCGAAGGCAACACCAGGCTCATGGGGCTTTATCGTTCGGGCGGCACGTGGTGCACCCAGTGCGAGCCTGAAGGGTTCCGGCGCATCACCTACTATCTCGACCGGCCGGACGTGCTGTCACGGTTCCGCGTGCACATGAGCGCCGACCCCACACTCGCGCCGGTGCTGCTCGCCAACGGCAATCTCGTCGAGAAGGGAACCGCCGGCGACGGGACGCACTACGCGGTCTGGGACGACCCCTTTCCCAAGCCTGCCTACCTGTTCGCCATGGTTGCGGGCGACCTCGGCTCGATCCACGACAGCTTCACGACCATGTCGGGACGCGCGGTCGCACTCGGCATCTATTGCGCGCACGGCAAGGAGGCCGAATGCGCCTACGCCATGGATTCGCTCAAACGTGCCATGGCCTGGGACGAGCGCCGCTTTGGCCGCGAATACGACCTCGACGTGTTCAACATCGTCGCCGTCTCCGATTTCAACTTCGGTGCGATGGAGAACAAGGGCCTCAACATC
>CAYRNE010000426.1:0-2732 GCA_964425245.1 uncultured Devosia sp. | reverse complement strand
GCCTCGATCGCTCAGGAGATGCCGCTCTGCGTGCTCGATCCCGCCGCGATGCCACCGACGTGGCGGCCGCAGAACGCCGAGCAACTGGAGAGTTCCTCCCCGGAGTCCTGGACGGCGGATGAAGCCGAGGAGGCACGCGCGGCGATCGCCGCCGGGCTCGACGAGATGCTCGAACTGTTCGATAAGCGCCCAGGCGCAGCGGACGAACTCTGGGAAGATTCTGTCGGCGCCCTTATCGAGGTGACCTATGCCGGCGCGAACTCGCCGGTGGTTGACGCCGCTGCCCGGGACGGTGCGCGGGAGAACCTCACGCGCCTGGTCGAGGGCTATCTCGATCGGGACCCCGCGATGGAAGGTTGCGAGGATCTGGCCCTCACGCTGCCTCTCGCCCTCTACGCCCACAAATTCTATCAGCCAGGGGACATGCGCATCGGCATCATGACCGCGCACGCCAACGCGGCCTACCGCGCCTGCGGCTCGTTCAGCGCCGCGATAGACGAACAGTATCCGGCGGCGTTCGACGAGAACTGGGACCTGACACTGGAGGAGACCTTCGATCTCGTGATCTGGAGCCTGCTCTTCATCGAGGCGGAACTTTATCCGGCGATCGAACTGCCTCCGGAATCGCGCGCGTTCTCCGCCAAACTGTGGGAATACCTGAAGGATTATCCGTTGCCGGACGCGGCGAGTTTCACCGACGGTGCTTACGACGAGGTGTTCATCGAGGTCGCCTATCTGGCGACTCATATCGCCTACATCCCGACCGGCAACCACCGGCACCCGCTGTACATCGCTGATTCGCCGGCCCTGTATCGGTTTCACAGGGAGAACTTCTACCCCATTCTCGAAATGGGCGAACTCGACCTCGTGGCGGAAGTCGTCGACTCGCTCCGCCAGTACGGCTGCACGCCGGAAAACGACCTGCAGGTCCGCGATGGCACTCGGTACCTGCTCGAGGTGTTCCACGATGGCCATGGCCGCTGGATGGCCTACCGCGAGGACGGGGAGACGGATGCGGACGTCGACAATTACGACCTCGTGCACAAGGCGTGGACGGGGATACTCGGCGTGCGCGATCGCGCGATCGAGCCGGCAGCGCTCGGCACCTACGGCGCGGTCGTGCGCAAGTGGCTGCCGGCGCCCTGACGGGACGGCCAAAGCCGAACATTGTCAAAACGACTGAGGATTGCGCTTGTCTTCCGCGGGTTGCCGCGTTGAGATGTGGCATGGCGCCGACCCGGCGCTGGCGGGTGAATGATGAGCGGCGGGGCGCATCAGCCGGAGCAGAGTGCGGGCAAGCCACGCATCCTCGTCGTCGAGGACGAGTACCTCGTCGCCATGATGGTCGAGGATATGCTGGGCGCGCTCGGCTTCGAGATCGCCGGCATAGCCCAGAGCCTGCCGGCAGCCGAAGACGCGGCGCAATCGGGCATTTTCGATGCCGCGATCCTCGACATCAATCTCAATGGGGCCATGAGCTACCCGGTGGCCGAAATTCTTGTCCGGCGGCAGATTCCCTTCATCTTCGCCACCGGCTATGGGCCGGAGGGGGCGGACCACAAATTTCCGGACGCGCCATCCCTCGAAAAGCCGTTCGAGCGCGACGACCTCGGCGAGGCGCTCGCGAGCATTTTGAGGTTCAGGCACTGACGTGCTGATCAAACGTGACGTGCTCGAAGCCATCAAGCGTGGCGAAATCGACCTGCAGTTCCGCCGCTGGACCCGGCCGAGCGTCAGGGCGGGGGGAACGCTCAAGACCAGGCTCGGTACGCTCGCGATCGGCCGCATGGACGAAATGGATCCGGCCGACGTAACGGAAACCGATGCTCGCCGCGCCGGATTCCGGGACGTGGCCGATTTCCGCCGCTGGCTGGACACGATGAAGCAAGGTCCGTTGTTCCACCGCATCGAGGTGCGGTTCGCCGGCGACGATTGAAGCCGATCGCATTCGTCGCGCCGCTTGCCGGTCCACGTGCCCCGGGCGTAATGATGTGCTGGACTTCACCACCAGAACCGGATGCGGAGAGTCACGGATGACCAGGGCCAGATTGCTGTGGACGCTGTTTCTGGCCTCGGCGCTGCTCGCGGTTGCCTTTTCTGCCGCTCCCGCAGGGGCGCAGGACGGCGGCGCCTGTGATGCTTGGCAGGTGGAGATGTGGGAAGACGAGGGCGGCTCCGTTCTCACGGCCTACAATTGCGCGCAGGCCTTCGAGGAGGCCTACCTCAGCCTCACCTGCTATCAGGGCGATATCTTCATGCGGTACGACCTCGCCTATGGTGCGGAGCGCGCGCCCGATCTTGGCGAGGTGCGGGAGATCAACTTCATGGCCGGAGACGGCGCCGCCTCGGCCATGTTCATCTACCAGGAAATGGACGGGCTTTTCGCAAGCGAGGAGCCGCTCGCCGAGGATGTGCTGTCCGTCCTGCGCCATGGCGACGTGCTCGAAATCGGCGACATGGAGGGCTTCTATCCGCTGCGCACCTATTCGCTCGCCGGCTCGGACAGGGCCATCGACGCGCTGCTCGCGGACTGCTGAGCGGGCTTTCGTTATTCTTCTCCGGCCGTGTTGACCCTCACGCAGCGTGAGGGACTATGTGCCTCGTCCTGCGGAGGCGCGGACGATGAAACTGCTGACAGTCAGGGAAGTGGCGAAGATCTCGGGCGTATCGGTCCGGGCGCTGCACCATTATGACGAGATAGGCCTTCTGAAACCCGCGCAGGTTGGGCGCAA
>CAYRNE010000425.1:0-2734 GCA_964425245.1 uncultured Devosia sp. | reverse complement strand
TCGAGAAGGAAGTCTTTCATCGGCATCCGAATCCGCTATCGGCGGGCGAGCCGCCGCTTCGGCCGCGCGTTTAGCACGCACGCACGCGAGGGGCTAGCCCATCAGGTCGCGGCAAGAAGTCGATGCACCCCGCGTCATTCCCCTGCGGCCGCCCTGAACAGCCGCACGGGGCTTGCCTTCGCCCGCCGGATCGCCCCCTTCGCCTCGAGGTCGAGCTGCGCCGCCTTGAGCCACCAGCCGGCCTTCTCGCCGCCCGGGAACAGCTCCTGCGGCAGCCGCGGCAGCAGCGCCGTCCTGGCCTCGGCCACGCTGAGGCCCGGCGCCTCGGTGGGCAGAACCGCCAGCAGCGCGTCGCGCATCGCCTCGTACTTGCGGCGATCGACCCGGTAAGTGTGCCCGGGCGAGGTGAAGTTCTCGATGGTGATCTTGTCGTCGGTCTCAGACATTGAGCTCTCCCGCCACCTCGATCTTCGGAACCCGGAACCCCATCGCGACCCAGGCCCAAAGCAGCTTCCACATGAACACGCCGCTATGTGCCTTGAGATTCGGCACGTCCGCGGGCAGCACCGATGGGTCCGGCAGGTCGCGCGTCATCGTGCGCACGTCGGGCGGCGGCAGCGTCCCCGCCGGCCACAGCCCGCCATAGAGGCTGAGCCAGTGACCACCCTGAAACTCGGTGAAGAGCGGCGTGTTGCAGCAGGCTGCCACAACGCGGCGCGTCGGCGAATTGGGCCTCAGCCGGAACTCGCGCATCTGCTCCAGCCCCGAAACGAACCGCACCCGGTCCTTGCGGTAGAGCTCGTAGCGCACCGTCCCAAGCGGACTCAGTACCGGCTCTGCGCCGGGCAACTGCTCGAACCGCGCCGCCGCGCGCCGGCAGCTGTTGCAGCAGCATTCGGCGCTGACCATCGGGGGCCCTGCCAGCTCAAGGCGGGCCTGGCCACACCTGCATGTGAGTGGGGTCGTCATGCGTCCTCCGTTGCCGCTACCCCGAAGAGCAGGCGGACATGGCGATCGAGATGGTCGAGGGCCTCGCGGGCGAGCGCCGGGTCGTTCCCCGTCTTCGCCATGACGAACGCCCCCTGCAGTACCGTCTGGGTGTGCCGGGCAAGGCTCGCGGCGTCCGAACCGTCTCCGGCGATGTTCCGCTCCCGCATGGCGGCCGCGATGTCCGCCTCGAGCGTCGCGGTGTGTCCGAATATAGCCGCCGCGCACGCGTCGCGCGGATGGCCGGAGAGGACAGATAGACCTCCTCCGCCATCGTCCCAGCGAGGCAGGTGAAATCCGCGATGTCGCCCGCGATGATCGACTTGCGGAAGGCGACGTAGGCAAGCACCCGGTCCAGTGGATCGGACGGCGCGTGGTACGGAGCGGCGGCGAAGAACGCGCCCGTCGCCTCCCGCCAGAAATCTGCTGCCGCGACGCCCAGTTCCTCCTTGCTCGTCGCCCTCCACCTCCCGGAGCATTGCCATGTCATCGACGATTAGGGAGCCCATCGTCCGCCAGACAATTGGGAAGTTGCGGTAGGACCGGCGCCAGCGGCGCCAGCGGAACGCCACGCGTGCAACTCCTCGCCGAACCCGGAACATCATTCCCGCTCTTGCCAATACGTCCCCCAAAACGCGTCGCACCGGGCTACGGTGACCGACAATAGCCCCACATGGAGGCTGTGGCAGATAAAATCGCCCTGACCGGTTTGGCGCTTCCGCAGGCCCTCCGGACCGGGGCTAGCCCGTCCGCCGGAGCATGCTGCCGGTTCCGGTCGCCGCCGCATCATGCCGCGACCTCCGGCCCGTAGGGACGCACCGGTCTGGCCTTGGCTCGGCGCATGGCGAGGTCGGCCGCGCCATCACCGCGATGTGACGGCGGCGTCGGCGCCCTCGCCGAAAAAAAATCGGCTTGACAGGAATCCGGCCCCCGCGCGCCGCCGCGCTAGGGCGAAAAGCTCACCTCACGCGATGGTTCACGCAACGCCGGGATTGCGTGTTTTTGACTTGGCTTAGGAGCAAAACTGCGTGCCCGCCTGAAGGCGCGGAGAGGAAAAATTAGGCGTCCCGGACACTCGAATCGCCCTTGCCTGTTTTCCCCGGAATTCACACATGATACACTCCATTTAGCGTCGGGTTTGGGGGCCGACACAACATCTGGTGGCGCACCCGATGATCGATGCGTTGACGGACTCGAAGAATCTGGCGAGGGTTTGGCTGTTGCGCCGGAGTGTGTTGCGGGCGGCGCGGCACCTCCAGACCAGACCGGCGTTGAAGCCGGCGACGGGTGCGGGGAACGGGGCTCCAGAGGCCGCCGGCGGCGGCTGTAGGCATGGCGTCAAGGAACAGAGGCGAGGACCGGCGGTCGCGGTCCGCGGGCAGAGTCGTGCCCGCATCATTTGGGGACTTTTAGAGAATGCGCATTGAACGGCGGTACACCGAAGCCAGCAAGGATGCCTACGCCGGGATCGAGTTCCGCTCGACGACGAGCGAGATCCGCAATCCCGACGGCTCGGTCGTGTTCCGGCTCGAGAACATCGAGGTCCCCGCGGGCTGGTCGCAGGTTGCCGCCGACATCCTCGCCCAGAAGTATTTCAGGAAGGCCGGCGTCGCCAAGTATCTGAAGCGCGTCGAGGAGAACGACGTTCCCTCCTGGCTCTGGCGCTCCGTCCCCGACGAGAAGGCGCTGGGCAACCTCCCCGAGGAGGACAGCTACGGCAGCGAGACCGACAGCCGCCAGGTCTTCG
>CAYRNE010000424.1:0-2738 GCA_964425245.1 uncultured Devosia sp. | reverse complement strand
GCTCGGCCACTGCAGCGTGAACGAGAACTCCATCGGCTCGGACTACGAGTTCGAAATCGCGCTCTACATGAATGCCGGGATCGACGGCTTTTCGCGGCCGCTGCTCTCGATGTTCAACCGGCAGGACTACTTCTCGACCGCCGGTATCGGCGGCAGCCCCCTCAAGCGCGTGTTCCAGCGCGGCGGGCTGAACCACTGGTTCCTTCCGGTGGGCATCGACATCGACAGCCTCAACCTGCCCGGCGAATTCGCGATCTCGTTCGGCAAGTTCTTCACCATCACGCAGCCGGTGCCCCCGGCCATGCCGGCCGCGCTGTCGCTGGTGGCCGACCACGGTACGAGCCGCGTCTACCAGAACGGCAACGTCTGGGTCTTCGTCCAGGTCGGGAACGCGGCGCTGTTCGATTCTTCGCGCCTCAACCCGGAGTTCGAGGTCGACTACTCGACCAACTCGGCGACCGAGGTGGCCTTTGTTCAGCAGGGCGCCTACCCGGACGGCACGTTCACCTCGAACTTCGGCTTCCTCGGGCAGGACCAGTCGGCGGTGATCCGCATCGTCGTCCTGGACACGGCAGGCGGCACGCCGACGGCGGACGAAGCGGCGCTGGTTCACGAGATCCAGTGCAGCGCGGAATTCGCCGGCTTGCGCCTCGCCTGCTGACCGGACGGCCGCCTCAGTTTGACCACGGAAGCCACCGATGGAGGGGCATCCATTCGGGGGTGGGCATGTTACGCAGAATTCTGGTCGGTCTCGCCGTCGTCGTGGCGGGGATCTATCTCTGGAACGCACACTGGCGCGTTTCGCCTCCCGAGGGGGAGGTACAGTTCATCGCCCATCGCGGTGTGCATCAGACCTATCATCGCGAGGGTCTGACCGGCGAGACCTGCACGGCCGAGCGCATCGACCCACCGACGCACGCCTATCTCGAAAATACCATCCCTTCGATGCGTGCGGCCTTCGACGCCGGCGCGGACATCGTCGAGCTCGACGTCCACCCGACGACGGACGGGCATTTCGCCGTGATGCACGACTGGACGGTCGACTGCCGGACCGAGGGCACCGGCGAAACGCGCAGCCACGACCTTGCCTATCTCAAGACGCTCGACATCGGCTATGGCTACACCGCCGACGGCGGCGTCACGTTTCCATTCCGCGGCAAAGGCGTGGGCATGATGCCTGAGCTCGGCGAAGTCCTCGAGGCCTTTCCCGGACAGCGCTTCCTCGTCAACTACAAGTCCAACGAGGAACGCGAAGGCGACATGCTCGCGGCCCTGGTCACGGATCACCCGGAGTACCGGGACCGGATCGGGGGCGTCTATGGCGGCGCGCCGCCGACCCTGCGTGCCGCCGGGCTGATCGGCCCGGACGGCGGGGGCCGGCCGCTCGCGGCCTTCTCGACCCGCGGCGTGCGCGACTGCCTGCTGCAATATGTTGCCACGGGCTGGACCGGCCTCGTTCCGGAGCCATGCCGCAACACCATGGTGATGGTGCCGATCAATCTCGCCTGGCTGGCCTGGGGATGGCCGAACCTCTTCCTCGAGCGCATGCGGGACGCCGGGAGCGAGGTGATCCTTCTCGGTCCCTACGAGGCGGGGGACCCGGGCACCGCCGGCATCGACACCCTCGAACAGCTTGCCCAGGTGCCGGCCGCCTTTACCGGCTACATCTGGACGAACCGCATCGAACTCATCGGCCCGGCCTGGCGGGACCGCTAGAAATTTATGCGACGCATAAGGCTCCGCCCCATCGACGCCGCCTCGCGCCGGTCGTATAGCTCGACTCGTTCTCCGGTTTTTCTCGGATTTCCCCCCGATGCCGCCCGGCGTCATTCTCGCGTTCGTCGCGTATGCGCTCTACTCCTGCTGCGACGCCATCATCAAGGGCTTCGGCAGTAACCTGACGGTCCACGAAATCGCGTTCTGGACGGCGCTGTTCTCGTTCCTCCCGGCGATTTTCATCAAGCCCAGGGAAGAGCGCTGGCGCGACGCCTTGCGCATGCAGCACCCCTGGCTCGTGCACCTGCGCAGCGCCACGGGGCTTCTCGGCAACATGCTCGTGATCTACGCGTTCGTCTCGATTCCGCTCGCGGAGACCTATTCGCTGGCGTTCCTGGCGCCGATCTTCATCGTCGTCCTTTCGGTCTTCCTGCTGCGCGAGAGCGTCGGCCTGCAGCGCTGGATCTTTCTCGGGCTGAGCTTCGTCGGCGTGCTGCTCGTCGTCCGCCCGGGGTTCCGCGACCTGCAGCTCGGGCATCTCGCGGCGGTGGCGGCGGCCTTCTGCGGCGCAATCACGACGACGGTGCTGCGCCGGGTTGCGCCCCACGAGAGGCGGGTGACGCTGCTCGCCCTGCCGCTCGGCTATATCCTCGTCGTCAACTTCGTGCTGATGCTGCCCACTTTCGGGATGCCGACGCTCGGCGAATTCGCGCTCCTGCTGACCATCGGCGCCATCGGCGGCACGGGCAACCTGATCTTCATCAACGCGGCGCGGCTGGCCCGTGCGAGCGAAATCGCGCCGATGCAATACAGCCAGATTGCCTGGGCGCTCATCTTCGGCGCCGTGTTCTACGCGGAGTACCCCGATCTCATCGGTTACGCAGGCCTGACCGTGGTGGTCGTATTCGGCGTGCTGAACGTGATGTCGGACGAGACCCGCATCCGCATCTTCTCGCGCTGGACGGCGGGCGTCGGACCGGCAACGGCCATCGCCGAGGTCAGCAAACCGCTGGCGCCGGAAG
>CAYRNE010000423.1:0-2739 GCA_964425245.1 uncultured Devosia sp. | reverse complement strand
CTCGGCATCGGTATTGCCGATCTCGACGGTCGTCCCGTCGCGCGCGGTGAGGACGTCCCCGGGCCGGAAGGCTTCGTCGGAGATGGCATTCTCGACAATGGGGATGAGGACGCGCAGTCGCACCTTCAACCCCGCGTCGACGATCGCACCGGCAAGGCCGAGCACGTTGGCGGCGCCGCCCATGTCCTTCTTCATGAGCAGCATCCCGGATGCCGGCTTGATGTCGAGCCCACCGGTATCGAACGTCACCCCCTTGCCGACCAGCGTCACCCTCGGATCGCCTTCGCGGCCCCAGCGCATGTCGATCAGCCGGGGCGGCTGGTGCCCGGCGCGGCCGACGACGTGGATCATCGGCAGGTTCGCCTTGATGAGATCGTCGCCGACGATCGATTTGACCCTGATCCTGCGCGGCGAGGCGAAGTCGCGGATCGCGCGCTCGAAGGCTTCGGGGCCGAGGTCGCTTGCGGGGGTATTGACGAGATCGCGCGCGAGGAACGCCGCCTCGGCAAGCCGCGCAACCACGGCATGGTCGGCCCCCTTCGGCTCGGCCAGCTCGGGCCGCGCCTTCGGCTTGCGATAGCGGTCGAAGCGATAGGCGCCGAGCCGGAAGCCGAGCGCGGCGAGCGTCGGGTCGCCGATCTCGCCTTCGAGCCGGTAGCGGCCAGGCGCCAGCGCTGCGGCTGCGAGGCCTGCCAGGAGCCCCGGCCTCTCCCCGGGCTTGCCGGTGCCGAAGAGATAACCGGCCAGCGCGCCGTCGGCGCCCGGCAGCGCGAGGAGCTTGCCACGCTGGCCGCCGAAACCGTTGGCGCGCGCCCATTTGCGCAGGACGGCGGCAAGCTCCCGGGGCAGCGAGCGCCCCTCGGGCACGAAGTGGATCGGCAGGACTTTCGCCATGGCGGGCACCGGTCGTGAATCAGGCGATCCAGCTTCGCGCAGGCATGCGGCCGCTGCAACCGGCCGCGCTTAACCCGACGTTAGGGTTAATGATCTATTGCTTGGTCGCGAGCCGGCCCGCCCATGCGGGCACCCCAAGACCAGAGTGATCCCCGTGCCGCGCGTGCTTTGCAAGCCCTCCCGCCGCCTGCATGCCCTGCTTCTTGCAGGGGTTGCCGCCCTCGCCCTCTCCGCCTGCGCGAGCAACAAGGTTGCGATGCGCTCGCCCGACCTCTCCGGCCAGAGCCCTGCCGAGGCGCAGGCAACGCTCAGCGCATTCGCGAAGCGCTATCAGCAGAAGCCGAAGGACAAGGGCTCGATCATCTATTATTCCGCAGCCCTCAGGGCCAACGGCCAGCCCGAGCAGGCGGTCGCCGTGCTGGAGGCAGGCCTTGCCGTCCACGGACGCGACCCCGACGTGCGCGTCGCCTATGCCAAGGCGCTCACCGCAGCGGGCCGCTTCGAGCAGGCGCTCAACGTGATCGACGACAGCATAGTCCCCGCCACGCCGGACTGGAACGCGCTCTCGGTCAAGGGCGCGATCCTCGATCAGATGGGCCGAAACGCGGAGGCGCGGGCGCTTTACCAGCAGGCGCTGACGATTGCGCCGAACGAGGCCTCGCTCTACGCCAATCTCGGCCTCTCCTACGCCATGACGAACGACCTCGGCGCGGCCGAGACGCAGCTGCGCAAGGCCGTCGGCATGCGCGGCGCCTCCAGCCAGACGCGGCAGAACCTCGCGCTGATCGTCGGGCTGCAAGGGCGGTTCGAGGAAAGCCGCGCGCTCTTTGCCGCCGAACTCGAGCCCGAACAGGTCGAGGCGAACATGGCCTATATCCGGGCCCTGCTCACCCAGCAGAACCGCTGGGACCTGATCGAGGGAGCGGAATAGAAATCGGGCCGGAATGTTTCCGGCCTCCGGCTTCCGGCCTCCGGCTTCTGACTCAGCTCATTCTTCTTTTTAGAAGCTGAAGTTCGTCGAGAAGACCCGGATGATCGCCGGAGCGATGATGACGATGAACAGCACCGGCAGGATGAAGAGGATCAGCGGCACCGTCAGCTTCGGCGGCAGGGCAGCCGCCTTCTTCTCCGCTTCCATCATCCTCGCTTCGCGGCCTTCCTCGGCCATCACCCGCAGAGACTGGCCGACCGAGGTGCCGTAGCGGTCGGCCTGGATGAGCGCCGTCATGACCGCTTTCACGTTATCGAGGCCCGTGCGCCGCCCGAGGTTCTCGTAGGCGCGGGAGCGATCCTCGAGGAAGCTGAGCTCGGCCGTGGTCAGCGTGAGCTCCTCGGCGAGCTCGGGGCTCTGCAGGCCGATCTCCTTGGCTGCCCGCTTCATCGCGTGCTCGACCGACATGCCGGCCTCGACGCAGAGCAGCATGAGATCGAGCGCATCGGGCCAGGCGCGGCGCAGGGACTGCTGGCGCTTGATGGTGCGGTTCTTGAGCAGGAGGACCGGCAGATAGGCACCCAGAAGGCCAACGAACAGCGCATAAATGGCGTTGAGCCAGAGCGGACGGTCGGTGAAGATGATGAAACTGAGATAGAGGAAGGTCAGCGCGAAGCCGATGAACGGCGTCACGAAGCGCAAAAACAGATAGGTCGTGAGCGGTCCCTGGCCGCGGAAGCCGGCCTGGGCCAGCGCATTGACGGTGTTCTCGTCGGCGAGGAGTTTCTGAAGCGAGAAACGGTCGACGACATTCTTCATGTAGTCGCGGCTGGCGGCGCCGCGGATCGACTTCTGCCCCTCGCCCCGGCCGCGCAGGCGAGCCATCTCCTCGGCCCGCATCCGCTCGCGTTCGA
>CAYRNE010000422.1:0-2740 GCA_964425245.1 uncultured Devosia sp. | reverse complement strand
TCCGCAGTGAGTGTGAGGCTGGCGGCGGCAGCGCCGCCGAGTTGCGCGATGCGGCACGCATCGATGGCCTCAAGGAGTGGCAGATCTTTCTGTTCGTCTACGTGCCCGTGATGCGTTCGACCTTCGCGGCGGCGACGATCATCGTCTTCATGGCCAATTGGAACAACTACCTCTGGCCGCTGATCGTGCTGCAGAGCCAGGAGATGAAGACGGTAACCCTCATCGTCTCCGCGCTCTCCTATGCCTACGTGCCCGACTACGGCGTCATCATGATAAGTGCCGTGTTCGCGACGCTGCCGACGGTTCTCATCTTCTTCCTGCTCCAGCGCCGCTTCGTCGAAGGCATGCTGGGTTCAGTCAAATAGGTAGCGCGAGACGAATGCGGGCGATCATCGGCTTCAACGATGGCTGGCTGTTCGAAGGCCGGAC
Organism: uncultured Devosia sp.; assembly: GCA_964425245.1. Taxonomy (GTDB): domain Bacteria; phylum Pseudomonadota; class Alphaproteobacteria; order Rhizobiales; family Devosiaceae; genus Devosia_A. The sequence continues at coordinate 2,311 of CAYRNE010000422.1, read as the reverse complement.
CGAGGTCCGGCTGCCGCACACGGCGGTCGAGTTGCCCTTCTCCTATTTCGACGAGCGCAGCTACCAGCGCTCCTTCACCTACGAGAAGCGCTTCCGCCCGGATCCGGCCTGGAGCGGACGCGAGGTCGTGCTGCATTTCGAAGGGGCGATGGCCGATGCGAGGGTGAGCCTCAACGGCGCGCCGCTCGCCGGCCACCGGGACGGCTATACGCCGTTCGAGGTGCGGCTGACCGATCGCCTCGTGGAGGGCGAGAACGTTGTCACCGTCGTTGTCGACGGTAGCGAGAATCCGGCGATTCCGCCGTTCGGCGGGCGCATCGACTACCTCACTTACGCCGGCATCTACCGCGAGGCCTGGCTGAAGGTCCTCGCGCCCGTCGCCATCGCCAACGTCAAGATCGAGACGCCGGACGCCCTGGGCGCAGACAAGCGCGTGCACGCCGTCGCGGAGCTCTCGAACCCGAAAAACCGGCCCTGGGGCGGGACGCTTGCCGCGACGCTGCGGGACGGGTCGGGCCGCGAACTCGCGCGCGCGACAGCGGACGTCGCGGGCGAACGGGTCACGATCGATATCGACGGCCTTTCGGGCATCATGCTCTGGGACATCGACAGTCCCGAGCTTTATTCACTCGATCTGCACCTCGCGACCGCTGACGGCGAGGATGAACTCACGACTCGCTTCGGCTTCCGCGAAGCGGCGTTCACGGCCGAGGGCTTCTTCCTCAACGGCCGGCGCCTCAAGCTGCGCGGGCTCAACCGCCACCAGTCCTTCCCCTATGCCGGCTACGCGCTCGGCCGCGCCGCGCAGCGGCGCGACGCCGAAATCCTGAAGCACGAGCTCAGGCTCAACATGGTGCGGACCTCGCACTATCCGCAGTCGGTCCACTTTCTCGACCGCTGCGACGAGCTGGGATTGCTCGTCTTCGAGGAAATTCCCGGCTGGCAGCATGTCGGCGGCCCGGACTGGCAGGCCGAGGCGGTCGAGAACGTGAGAGGGATGATCCAGCGCGACTGGAACCATCCCGCGATCGTCATCTGGGGTGTTCGCATCAACGAATCGGGCGACCACCACGACTTCTACCTCGAGACCAACCGCGTCGCCCGCGAACTCGATCCCACGCGGCCGACCGGCGGCGTGCGCTACATCGCCGAGAGCGAGCTGCTCGAAGACGTCTATACGATGAACGACTTCATCCTCGGCAACGAGGAGCTCGGCGGCAACCGTCCGCGCACGCCGCTCCGCCCGCAGCGCGAGGTCACCGGCCTCGATCGCGCCGTGCCCTACATGATCACCGAATACGGCGGGCACATGTACCCGACCAAATCCTACGATCAGGAGCAGCGGCAGGCCGAGCACGTGCTGCGCCATCTCGAGGTGATGAACGCCGCCTACGGGGACCCGGAGATCGCCGGCGCCATCGGCTGGTGCGCATTCGACTACAATACGCACAAGGACTTCGGCTCCGGCGACCGCATCTGCCACCATGGCGTCATGGACATGTTCCGGGAGCCCAAGTTTGCGGCCCATGCCTATGCCAGCCAGGGCGATCCCGCAGGCGGGGTGGTGCTTGAGCCGGTGACGTTCTGGGCGCGGGGCGAGCGCAATATCGGAGGCGTGCTGCCGCTGATGGTGCTCACCAATTGCGACGAGGTCGAATTCCGCTATGGCGGCGCGGCGGTGAAGCGTATTGGGCCGGACCGCGAGCGCTTCCCGCATCTGCCGCATGCCCCGGTGATACTGGATCGGCGGCACTTTTCCAGCGAGGAGCTCGGCCAGTGGGGCATGGAGTGGCTGGACGGCAAAATTGTCGGGCTGATCGGCGGCAGGCCGGTGGCGGAGAGGCGCTTCGTTGCTGATCCCGTCCCGGCGACCCTCGAACTGGCTCCCGATGCCACGCGGGTTGAGCGGCACGAGAGCCTCCGGGTTATCGTGCGCGTGCTCGACCAGGCCGGGAACAGGCTGCCCTTCCTCTTCGATCCGGTCACGATCAGGATAGAAGGGCCTGCATCACTGATCGGGCCCGACGTCGTTCCGGTGCGCGCTGGCGCGACGGGCTTCTGGATCAGAAGCACGGGGCAGGGAAGCATCCGGGTCGAGGTATTCCATCCGCGGCTCGGAAGCAGGTCGGTGGAACTGGGATCGGACTAGGGGGCGGGCGATGAGCGGGGTCACACTCAGGGGCGTCGAGAAGTCCTTCGGCTCGATCAGGGTCATCAAGGGCGTCGACCTGGAAATCAAGCCCGAGGAGTTCGTCGTTTTCGTCGGTCCCTCCGGATGCGGCAAGTCCACGCTGCTGCGCATCATCGCCGG